>JAHEKG010000070.1 GCA_024638475.1 Rhodospirillales bacterium
CTTCGCCGCCAACAAGGAGGCCGCACCGATGACCATCGCCATATGGGCACCGTGGCCACAAGCGTGCATGCGGCCCGGGTAGATCGATGCATAAGGAGCCGCCGTGGTTTCATCGCCGGGTAGCGCATCCATTTCGGCCCGCAGGGCAATGGCCTGGCGGCTAGGGTCAAGGCCGGGCAAAAACCCCAGAACTGCATGACCGACACCGGCGTATTTGCAGTCAATACCCAGGCGTTCAAGCTCCACCATGATCCGCTCAGCGGTCTCACTTTCTTGGAAAGCAAGTTCGGCATGTTGGTGAAACCAGCGCCGCAACGCCACCAACCGCGCGAATAACGCGTCGTTAGTCCCGGCCCCTTGGGCCGAGTCGGCAACCTGCAACTCACTCATAACCCCTAGTTAACACCCGTCTATTGCGTTCCGTAATCAGCGAATCTACTTACCTATAGGTAGCAGTCCGTACTCCGCTTGAGACCTTCCCTAATAGGCGCCGCCCGACTGGGGCAGTATCCTGGTTATGTAAATTTAGGTATGTGCACCCTATGCCCTCGGAAGGCCCTGAAATGATTAGAATTCTTGTCCCCTTAGACGGGTCGGCTTTGGCGGAGCAGGCCATCGGCCACGCCATCGCCATCAGCAAAGTCTTTAGCGCCGAATTGCTGTTACTTCGCGTCGTCACGGAAACCGCCGGTACGCCGCGGGATTGCATTGATTGGCAACTCCAGCGGCGCCAAGCCACGGCCTACCTGGACCAAGTCGCTGCACGTCTCCGGGCAACGGCGGCGCGGGTCAGCGCAATTGTCGACGAGGGACACCCCGCGGAAGTGATGACGCGGTTTTGCCGCGACCAGAATGTTGACTTAATCGTGCTTTGCCGTTTCGGTCAAGGCGGTGTAACGGACTTTGGCCGCGGCAGCATTGCGCAAAAAATTATTTCCAGCGCGCCCGCATCGGTGCTCCTAGTCGGCCCGGCGGCGCACACTGACGCGACAAACCTAGACGTACCCTATCGGCGCGTGATGGTACCGGTGGACGGAACGCCGGGTTCCGAGTGGGCCATGGCCATGGGCGCGATGATTGCTCAACCTAACAGCGCAGAATTACTCATGGTCCACGCAGTAGAACGACCCCAGCTGCCGGCGCGAATGCCCATGAACCAGGACATCCGTGAACTGTCCGAGCGCATGCATCGTTTTATCAAACGTGAAGCACTGCGGCGACTAAGCGAACTGAAAGCCCAACTGCCCGCAGACCTGAATGTTACAACGCGGGTTCTAGTCGCTGGCGATGTGGCCGGGGCTCTACACGCAACCGCGGAAGCCGCCGACGCAGATCTCATCGTGCTAAGTGCCCACGGCAACCCTGGCGACCACGACTGGCGCTACGGATCGGTGTGCGAGTCACTGCTCAACCACACCATGCGCCCGCTGCTGGTCTTCCAGCAGTGCGATGTGGCTACGGCAAGTCGCTTTCGTAACCTTTACCTTGCTGAGCCCCAAGCCGATGCAGGATGAACGAAGGTAGTGACGCCACCTCCGCCCCCATCCTGCGTGCCGCCTACCGGTTAGGCCTACAGCACAGACAACTCGTTAGCAGCCGCTCAGGCCGGGATAATGGCCGCGTCCGCCGGCGCCGGCTACAGCATCGGCTTGACACCGTGTTACAGCGGCTAGCGACCAGTGGCCCGGATAAACTGGTGGAGCTGCGCAACGCGGAGTGGTTGTTAGACAACACTCACGTGATCCGCGAAGCACTACGGCAGTTAGAAGTCAACCTACCGCAATCCTTCTATCGTTCCCTCCCCCACGTCAAGATAGCGTCAGCCTCACTACCACGAATCCTGGTGGTCATCCGCGAGCTGCTGGATGAGGCTGGAGTACCGGTGGACCTGCAATGGTTGCAACAGGGTATTTCGACTTATCAAACGGTGGTGCCGTTAACCCTCGGGGAGTTGTGGGCACTGCCCACCATGCTCCGTGCGGAACTGCTGGAACGTATGTGCAGCGCTACCGAAGCCTGGCTGCGGGAACCCGATGTCAATAGCGATACCGCGGGGCTCGCCGCTGACCGGGTCGCCGGTAGCATTGTCAGCCTGCGGGAAGTGGCGGCGTTCGACTGGCATAAGTTCGTCGAGGCCACCAGCCTCGTCGAACAGGTACTAGGCCGAGATCCGGCTGCCGCCTACGACCGCATGGATTTCGAAACCCGTGACAGCTACCGCAAACAAATTGAGCGTATCTCACGACTAACGGGAATGGCTGAAACCAGCGTTGCGGAAGCAGCGATCACACAGGCAGCGCAGCGCCAAGATCGTAAGGCGTTAGTACGGGAAACCCATGTGGGATTCTTTCTGGTCGACCGCGGGCGCATCGAGCTGCTGAGGCAGTTGGGCTACCACACCTCAATGCCATGGCGCGCGATGCACAAATTGGCCGCCGCGAAGCCTATCCTTTACCTGTTCGCAGTAATCGCACCCAGTATTGCGGCCAGCGCCGTGCTCGGTATTGCTTTGACTTGGAGCGGTGTCGGGCCGCTACTCACGGTACCGATGGTGTTCGCTGCGCTGATCGTGACGACGAGTCTGAGTGGTGGCCTGGCAAACTGGCTCGTTACCAACTTCGTTGCCCCGACACGTCTTCCGAAACTCGACTTTTCGGCGGGCATCCCCAGCCGGTGGCGGACGGCAGTGGTGTTTCCGGCCATGCTCACCAACCCGGATGAAGTCGATGAGCTAATCGCCAACCTAGAGGTTAACTATTTAGCCAACTCCGACCCGGCGCTACGCTACGTATTGCTCACCGATTTCGCAGATGCCGACGAAAGGGAGACGGCCACCGACCGGTCCCTGCTCGAACAAGCAAGAGCCGGTATTGACGTGTTGAATCGCCGCCATACCCAACACGGCCAACCATTTTTCCTATTCCATCGCACACGGCTATGGAATGATCGAGACCACCGCTGGATGGGCTGGGAACGAAAACGCGGCAAGCTCATGGAATTCAACACATGGCTCCGCCAAGAGGGCGATACGAGTTTCCAACTCACCCACGGCAACTTGGATCTACTCGCCAACGTTCAATTCGTAATTACCCTCGACGCAGACAGTCGCCTACCCAGCGATGAAGCCGCGCGCTTGGTAGGCCTGCTGGCCCACCCGCTAAATCGGCCGGTGTTCAACCCTGAGACCAGCGAAATAACTGCCGGTTACACGGTCGTTCAGCCGCGCCTTGAGGTTAGTCCAGCAAGCGGCAACCACACTTGGTTCTCCCGTATTTACTCCGGAGACGTCAGTCTCGATCTCTACTCCCACGCCGTTTCTGACGTCTATCAGGATCTTTTTGGCACTGGCATTTTTGCGGGCAAGGGAATTTATGACCTCGACGGGTTCAGTCGCTGTCTGCGGGACCACGTCCCGGAGAACAGCGTACTAAGCCATGATTTGCTGGAAGGGTTGTTGGGCCGCGCGGCGCTAGCCTCCGACCTGGTGATGCTGGAGGACTATCCGCCCAACCTGTCAGTGTATTTGCGACGCCTGCACCGCTGGACTCGCGGTGATTGGCAACTGTTACCCTGGGCGTTGGGAGGTGGCTATTCAAAAGATCTAAAGAACTTCAGACCCGGTTTGATCGGCCGCTGGCAGCTCCTGGATAACTTGCGCCGCAGCATGTTGTCCCCCGCATTGGTTTTGCTGCTAATCGGGGCGTGGACCGTGTTTCCCGGTGAGGCCCTGTGGTGGACCCTGGGTATCGCCGCTGCGCCGGGTATACCCATTGTGCTTAGCGTGCTCGGCGCGTTGCGCCGCGACCTGTGGCGCTGGGGCACTGTACGTTCGAGCCTACGCTACCTGGTCCAACGGGTTGGAGCGGATTTTGGCCGCTGGCTGCTGGCGCTCGTCTTTCTGCCCTGCGAGGCATGGACCAATTTAGACGCGGCCGTCAGGACCCTGTACCGACTCGCTGTCAGCCGCCGTGGCCTACTCGAATGGACCGCGGCGGCCCACGTAGCCCGCCGCCTCGGTGGTAAGCCGAGCACGATGGCGGTTTGGCGAGACCTACTAGCCGGGCCGGCTTGGGCAACGATTGGTTTTGCCTTAGTGACCCTGTTGAAACCGACATCCCTCCCCAGCGCAGCGCCTTTATTGTTGCTATGGTTGTTTTCACCAATGCTTGCCGAGCGCCTCGGCCGCGTACGGTATGCGAAGCCGGCGGCCTTGGATGCCAATGCTACCCAAGTCCTGCGCATTCTTGCCCGTCAGACCTGGCGCTTTTTCGAGGACTTCGTCGGACCGGACAGCGCCTGGCTGCCGCCGGACAATGTGCAGTTCGTTCAGACCCAACACACGGCGATGCGCACTTCCCCCACCAACGCCGGCTTGGGCCTGTTGGCCATTGAGTCTGCCTACCAATTGGGGTTTATCGGTCGCGAGGAATATCTACTGCGCGTGACCAACACGTTGGATTCCCTGGATCGCTTGGCCACTCACCGTGGCCATTTTTATAACTGGTATGGCCTGGATGACCTGCGCCCCCTTGAGCCCCGCTACGTATCCACCGTAGATAGTGGCAACCTTGTGGCTTGTTTTATCGCCCTCCTGCGGGGCCTCGCCGAGGCTTGCCGGCAAAAGCCCGATCTGGAGAACATGCGGCTAGCTCTAACCGATTGCCTAGTCATCATAAAAGACAAGGTCGCTCGTGTGACTGCGCGGCCTGGCTCCGAATCCAACACGCTGCTTGTTGACGCGCTGCAGGCGGCGGCAAGCGTACTTGACGACCCCCAGTGGTTGGTCCGACTGGAGGATTTTCCGCGACAACATTGCGATGCTATCGAGGCGGCACTGTTAGCTTCGTTGAAGCACGATAGTTCGGCGTGGAGTGCGGAGGATATCGCTGAGATCCGCGCTTGGACTCGGCGCCTGCGCGGCCAGGTCCGCGCCACTTATCGAGAACAATATCCTTCCGATTTTTCCAATGATGTAGCTGCCCTTATCCATCGGCTAGATAGATTCATCGACGGTACCAACTTTCGGTTCCTATATGACGAAAGTCGACACTTGTTTCACATCGGCTATAACGTTACGAGCGGTGAACTGGACGGCAGTTACTACGACCTGCTGGCATCGGAAGCCCGCATTGCGAGTTTCGTGGCCATCGGCAAAGGCGATGTCCCGGTGAAACATTGGTTGCACCTAGGACGGCCACTGACTCGCCTGCGCAGCATGCGCGTCTTGTTGTCGTGGAGCGCCACCTCGTTCGAATACCTCATGCCCAGGCTATTGATGCGTTGTCCCGATCTCGGCTTGCTGTACCAGAGTTGCCGCGGTGCGGTGCGGCAGCAAGCTCGGCACGGTCACCGCCATCGCATTCCCTGGGGCATATCCGAATCCGGCTACTACAAATTCGACCAACAGGGACTTTATCAATACCAGGCCTTTGGGGTGTCTGCGTTGGGGTTGAAGCGCGATCAACAGGAGCGATTAGTGGTATCGCCCTACGCGAGCGTCTTAGCCCTACCCTTCGAACCAGCGGCGGTGCTGGAGAACATTCAAGCGCTCGAACAAATAGGGCTCAGGGGACGCTACGGCTTCTTCGAGGCCATTGACTTTGGCGAAACTGGTGCGGGGCGCCAGGAACGCCCGCGAATTGTCCGCTCCTATATGGCCCATCATCAGGGCATGATAATCGCCGCGATTTGTAACGCTGTATGTGACGACCGCCTAGTAGAGTTGTTCCACGACGACCCCCGGATCGTGGGAATTGACTACCTGCTCTACGAAGAATTACCGCGTCGGGCCGCGACGGAAACGGTAGGCCGACTCCCCACGATATTGCGGGAAACCCCAACGGCGTCTGCCGTTGTAGAAACCTGGGACGTCAGTCGTGGAAACGAAGTGACCGTTCTTTCCAATGGCCACCTGTCTACCACCATCAGCAGCCAAGGGGGCGGAAGCATCACCTGGAACCGATTTAGCGTGACTCGTTGGCGCCCGGACCAGCAGGGACCGTATGGCGGCAGCGCACTGTACTTTAAAGACCTAAAGAGCGGCAATCTCTGGGGACTGGGTAACGCACCCGGCGGCGAAGAACTGACAGCGCAATTCGGACCCCACGTGGCAGAATTCTCTGATCATCGACACAGGCTACATATCAGAACCCAGATAGTCGTCGCTGCGCAGTACGATGTTGAGGTCAGGCGACTGACGATAACCAATGAAACCGACCAAGTCAGGCACCTGCAGGTCACGCATTGCGGCGAAGTACTCCTAGGCGACAACGCCGCGGATAGACGCCACCCGGCATTTAGCAAATTGTTCGTCGAGAGCCGAGAGATTGCGGAGCGGAACACACTGCTCTCGAGTCGCCGCCCAAGACGCCCGGCGGACCTCCCCTTGCATCTTGCCCATACTGTTGTCGCCGCCACCGACGAGCCCGTAGTCCTCCATGCGGATCGCTATGATTTTCTCGGCCGCCGCGGCCGTTGGGCGCACCCGGGGCGACTGAACACCACTGCCCCCTTGGCGACCAGCGACGTGCCCCGCAGCCCGCTCGATCCCGTATCTGGAATCTCTATCAAGTTGACTATCCCGCCACGAGCGGCCGTGCAATGCGCTTTTCTAACTGCGGTTGGCGTAGACCAGCAGCGCGTTCTCGAGGATTTGGAGCAGTTTCGTTCCCTAGGTCGGGTAGGCTGGACCATTGAACAAGCTCGTGCGCGAAGTGAGCGCGAGCTAAGCCAGCTCAAGATGAGTTCCCAACAAGTGCGCACCGCGATGTCGTTATTGGCCAAGGTTGTTTGGTCACCCGACCAATGGGCAGCCGCCGACGTGGGCGATGTCAACTCGGTCCAACAAAGTCTCTGGCGACACGGAATTTCCGGCGATCGGCCGATTGTCGTCGTCACCATCCAGGAAGCGGAAGACGTTACGATCGCAAAGGAAGCCGTGGAATCACAAGCGTATTGGAACAACCGCGGCGTGGCGGTTGACTTGTTGCTATTAGATCGCAGTCGAAGCAGTTACCTACAACCGACGCAAGACCGCCTTCGCCGCCTCGTCCAAACCCACGCTATCCACGCGACCCAATCGCAGGAATCGGGCAGCACGTTTATCATTCCTGCCAGCCACATGGACCCGGCGGAGACACGTAACATCATCGCCGCGGCCCGAGTGTTGATCGACGCTTCCGGTGACTCACTGCAACAGCGAGTGCGCGAAGTTAACCGCGCCAGACCAACGCCGCCCGCCTTCGTGCCCCATCCCTCGGCGCTGGTTGAACGAACAGCCATCCCGCCGATCGAACCACCATCGGATCTACTGTTAAATAATGGCATCGGCGGTTTTTCCGCCGATGGACGTGAATATGTGATTAGCGTAGGCGAAAAGGCAACGCCGGCGCCTTGGTGTAATGTCCTAGCCAATCCAAGATTCGGCACACTGTTGAGCGAATCCGGCAGCGCCTGCACGTGGTTCGGTAACAGTAGCGAGTATCGCCTGACCCCCTGGCGCAATGACCCAGTGCAAGATACCAGCGGCGAGGCACTATACTTCCGCGACGAGGAGACGGGCAAGGTGTGGTCGCCCTGCGGTGGCCCGCGCTCCCATAAACAAACACATCTGGTACGTCACGGAGCCGGCTATAGCCACTTCCTTAAGAACGCCGAAGGCTTAGAGCAGCGGGTCACGGTTTTCGTCGATCCGGTTCATCCCTTAAAAATCATTCGCGTTCGCCTGACTAATCGCTGGCAACGGGTTCGACGCTTGACGGCTAGCTATGCCGCAGAGTGGGTTCTCGGCAACGACCGGGGCAACCACTCTCGCCTTTTACTGCCATTCCGCGACGGAACATCGCGGGCCATCATGGTGCGCAATGCTTTCGATCGCACCCATTGTTCGCGGGTCGCTTTCTTGGCTAGCAACTTGGACCCCCACGGATTTACTTGCGACGGCCACGAGTTTCTTGGCGCCGATCGAAACTGGGACCAACCACCGGGCCTATGGGCCGTCGGTTTGTCCGACTATGTTGGCGCCTCGGACTGCCCATTGGCGGCCTACCAGGTCCATGTCAGTCTTGAGCCGGACGAAACCCTTGAATTTCACTTCGTATTAGGTGCTGAGGAAGACCGCGATACTGCCGTGGATCTTGCGCAAACAGCGCGCGACGGGGACTGGGTCGCCAGGCGTTGGTCGGCCCTGACAGAACATTGGGACCAATTGCTCGGCGCATGCCAGGTCCGCACACCGATGGCGGGGCTTGATGCGATGGTCAATCGCTGGTTGCCTTACCAGGTTATCACCGCACGTCTTTGGGCGAGAACGGGCTACTACCAATCCGCAGGCGGCTATGGATTTCGGGACCAGCTGCAAGATGCCCTAGCGTTACTGCCGCTCGCGCCGGCGATGGTCCGTGAGCAGATTTTGCGCGCGGCAGCCGTACAATTTGAAGAGGGAGATGTTCCCCATTGGTGGCACGAAGAACCGTTGCGCGGCGTACGCACCCGTTGCTCCGACGATTTACTTTGGCTGCCATTTGTAACCGCAGCCTATGTCAAGTTCACCGGAGACTATGATCTGTTGGAAACACAAATCCCGTTTCTAGCCTCCGAAGTGCTCGGTGAGGACGAGTTGGAACGCTACGCCGAGCTGGAACGGGGTTCAACCACCGGCTCATTGTACGATCATTGCTGCCGGGCCATTGATATCCGTTTTACCGTGGGGCGCCACGGTCTGCCACTTATGGGCACCGGCGACTGGAACGATGGTTTCGATCGCGTCGGTTGGAAAGGCGGAGGGGAAAGCGTCTGGCTTGGTTGGTTCCTGTCAGTCGTCTGTCAGCGTTTCAGCGATGTCAGCGCAAAACGTGGCGATACCGAGCGCGCGGATCACTACCGCGAAATGGCAGCAACGTTGCGCGACAACTGCAATGCAACCGCCTGGACCGGCGACTGGTACTTGCGCGGCTACTACGATGACGGCACACCGCTTGGGCATCCGGATGAAGAGGAATGCCGCATCGACTTAAATGCCCAAACCTGGGCAGCCATTGCCGGCGCCCCGAAGCTGCGTGTGCGCAAAGCGCTGGCTGCCGCCGAACGCGAGTTAGCTGATCCCGAGCATCAGATCATCAAATTACTAACCCCCGCATTTCACCGCAGTGAAAAGGATCCCGGCTACATTAAAGCCTACCCACCGGGGGTTCGCGAGAATGGTGGCCAATACACCCACGCTTCTGTATGGGGAGTCTGGGCGCTCGCCGAAATAGGAGACGCGGCTAAAGCAACGCAATGGCTGTCGTGGTTACTGCCCTTCAACCACGCCTTAGACATCGATGCCTGTCAACGCTATCGAGTCGAACCCTATGTACTAGCCGGCGACGTCTACGGCGAGCCCCCTTACAAGGGGCGAGGCGGTTGGAGCTGGTACTCGGGTGCGGCTGGGTGGATGTACCAGGCTATTATCACCAAACTCTTAGGATTGACCGTCGTCGACGGTATGTTAACCCTCAATCCCTGCCTACCCGGGGAATGGGGAGACGTCGAAATACGCTGGCGTTACTTAGACGCTGTCTACGATATCCAGTTGCAGGGCGCCACCGACGCCAGCGAATGTGCATTGTTTCTTGATGGCGAACTTTGCCAAACAGGGGTCGTGTTAGCCGACACCGGACACCACTCCGTCGTCGTTCGCCCGGCGAATACTCGCCGGGATTTGGTGGGCTCGTAAGTACAAACCGCAATTTCGTACCTTGGATAACTGTCCTAGCATCATCAAATGTGTCACACCATCGCGATCATTGACCACGACGAGGCAATTCTTGACTCAGCTCGGCTAGTGTTGGAAGGCGAGGACTGGCTAGCTCGCCTTTATACCAAAGGTAAAGAGTTTGTCGCGGATCTCCGCTCCTCGGTACCTCCCGATTGTTTGGTCCTCGACCCAGATCTTCCCGACATGAGTGGGCTCGAGGTTGCAGAACACGTGGCGCACACCCAGCTCCAAATTCCAATCATCGTCTGGACGGCACAACCCCACAGTTTCCAGGCTACGGAGATTCTCCACGCAAACGTGCATGTGATCTTCACGAAACCTGTCGCCGCCGAGCCGCTCATCAAGGAGATACGAGTAGCGATAAAAACCAAACCAAGAGCGCCAACGCGAGTCGTCACCGAAAGGCGCTGAGGAGGTTCATTTCCGCATTGCGAGAGCCCGCTAAGGCGGTAGCGTAATGGCCGGGGAAGCGCCAGGGCGTCAGGGGCTTGTTGCACCGTAAACCATGAAGACGCCGAACAGCAAACCGCAAACCAGCCACAGTCGAATTACAAATCTCGGGCAGCGATAAAACCAGTCAAGCAGGGCGACCATGCGAGGGCGGCCGATCACCGGAATCGCCACCGCGGCAATCAAAGCCAGGACACCAAGCCCATTGAACAGCACAGGGAACCTTGAGGCGGAGGCGGCAAACAATAACGCGACGCCCAACAGTGCCCGCGCTGCGATCGCGAAAGGCATGCCCCACACTTTGTCCAAAACCCCGCGTACCGCGGCCAGTAAGGCCGCCGTCGCAACCAATCCCCACAGGCAAACAAGCGCCACGGCAAAACCGAATACGACGACGATCCCTTGGGCGGTGGCAGTCATTTCATAGGCCCGGCTGTGCCCACAATTCTCGCAGCTCCGCCGGCAAGGCATCACGCACTTGCCCCACCTCCCCGTCGGGGCCGAGCTCGCTGACCAAAACCTCGAATACCGCGGATATCGCCCGTTCCAGCTCGGGACCTCTAAGCCAGGGGGCCTCCTGAGTCACTTGCTTGAGAAACGGGCCTTTATGCCGATATTTGCGTGGCTTGTTAGCTGGATGCCAGCCCTGGTAATAAAACCCGCGTATTAACATGGGCAGCTGCGCGCCAAGGTCTACCGCCTCGGCTGGCGGCAACCGATCACGCAAGGCATGCAGAACACTGCGTAATGCCATATAGACGTTTTGGCGGTCGTCCCAGCCTAGGACCGCCTCCAGGCGAACAAGCCAATCGGTAGTTTTCTGGATGGTTTCATCAAATGCAGCAACACGCTTCGATGGCACTGTACGACCCTCCTGCCAGTCAGTCGACGCACACTATGGCCTGCTAAAAAACTTAGCACCATGAGACGTCAACGCAAATACGGGCTAGTTCGCGTAGCTTTCGGCTAACACGTACTCCGAGTGGGCGGGCCCCGTGGCCTCATAGAAACCTGCTGAAAGCTCAACCGTACAGGTTGGTTCCGATACCTACCGGCGGGACGTAACCGACTTGACCAGGGGCCCCGCAAGGAGTGGCACCAGGCTGCCGACGCCCACAAGTAACCAACCGCTAACGCCCGGGTCGGTTAGCTCCAAGGCACGGCTCAGCTCCGGCGTGTAGACGGCAGCTAGAACCAGCAACAGACAGAGGCCGACGGCGGCCCAGGTCCAGGGATTGGTGGTAATTTCATTACTAAACCAGGAACTGCTGCGGTCACGCATGTTGAAGACATGCCACAGTTGGCCCAAAGCGAGCGTGCAAAATGACACGGTCACCGCCCTTCGCGTATCAAATCCAAGAATTAAGATGGCCGTCGCCATGGATCCAAGTACCGCAACGGAGAGGACAACGCCATAGGCGAAGATCCGGTGCCAATGGCGATGGGTCAGTAGAGGCTCACCCGCGGGTCGCGGCTTTCTTGCCATCTCGGTTGACGAACCCTCCCCTACCCCTAGCGCCAGCGCAGGAAATACGTCAGTTACGAGGTTTAGAAACAGAATCTGTAACGGCAGCAAGGGTAACGGCGCACCTGCGACTGTCGCGAGGCTGACAATAAGGATCTCACTCATGTTACAAGACAAGAGGTAAACGACGAACTTACGAATGTTGCCGTAAATCGTACGTCCTTGGGCAACGGCTTCAACGATCGTGGCGAAATCATCATCTTGCAGCACCATCGCCGAGGCTTCCTTCGCGACCTGCGTACCACGAACGCCCATTGCGATGCCTATATCAGCCTGTTTCAGCGCTGGTGCATCGTTAACGCCGTCTCCGGTCATCGCGACAACGTTGCCTTGATGTTGATAAAAGTCGATCAATTTGAGTTTCTGGTCGGGGGTCGCACGAGCGATGACAACCGCGCGACTCAGAACTTCATCTGGCCAATCAGCATCCAAGGTGCGAGCATCCACTACCTCGCCGGCTACTTCGCCATCTCCGACCAAACCCAAGGCCGCCGCAATATTGCGAGCGGTAGCAGCGTGATCGCCGGTGATCATTATGACGTTGATCCCGGCCTCCTTGCAGCGCTGGATCGCGTCGGCCACACCGTCCCGAGGCGGATCTAGAATGCCGGCAATGCCCAGCAACGTCAGCTCTCGATAGGGGTCCGAGTCGACGTCCCTCACGGACTTGGTGGCGATCGCCAGCGTGCGCAGCCCGGTGGCGGCAAGTGCGTCGACCTGCTCCAGCCACCCGGCCCTATCGGCAGCGCTGAGCGGCTGGGATCCTCCTGCCGCCGAACGAATAGTGCTGCTAGTTTCGAGAATCGCCTCCGGCGACCCTTTGACTGCCACCAGTACTCCCTCGGGGGTTTGGTGAAATGTAGCCATCGCGCGGGATGCGGTGTCGAATGCCACTTGTCTCAATTCAGGGGCCTCCGACAACAATTGCGGTTTTGCCAAGCCGCGTTTGGCGCCGCCGACCAGCAATGCGATCTCGGTGGGGTCGCCTACGGCCGTTGCCTCGCCGCCGACGACCTGGATGCTGGCGCTGTTGCATAGCGTTGCAACGGTAAGTAGCTCTTCTACGAGATGATCGTGGTGCTCGTCGAGGGCCGTTCCGCCCGCTTGAAACTCACCCTGGACATCTAGGCCCGTTCCAGAAATTGCAACCGGACCTAGGGGTGTTAGCAACGTTACCAAAGTCATTCGATTCTCGGTAAGCGTTCCGGTCTTGTCGGTTAAGATGACGCTCGTTGCACCCAGCGTTTCAACGGCGGACAGGCGGCTGATCAACGCGTTGCGTCGCGCCATCCGCCACATGCCTCTCGCCAGCGCGATCGTGGCAACCACTGGCAGCCCTTCGGGTATCGCAGCCACTGCTAGCGCTATGGCAACCTGTATCGACAGCCAGGCCTCTCGCCCCGAAAAGATGCCGGCAGCTGCGATCAGCAACCCCAGCAGAAACACAATCCCCACCAACCTGCGGCCTAAGTGATCGAGCTTTTTTTCCAGGGGTGTGGTCGCGGCCTCGGTGTCCGCAACGAGGCGAGAGACCTTGCCGAGTTCAGTCTCATGCCCGGTACCC
>JAHEKG010000071.1:0-6745 GCA_024638475.1 Rhodospirillales bacterium
CGCTTCTTCATCGGTGACGTGCGCGACCACGCTCGGCTACGGCGCGCCTTCGGCGGCGTCGATTTCGTCGTCCACGCCGCCGCCCTCAAGCAGGTGCCCGCCACCGAGTACAACCCCTTCGAGGCGGTCAAGACCAACATCCTCGGCGCCCAGAACGTGGTCGACGCGGCCATCGACTGCGGCGTCCGGCGCGTCGTGGCCCTCATCAGCACGGATCAACCGGCGCAAGCGCCGGCGACCGGCGCCGGCGAGGCGCCCCAGCCACTCGCCTTATACGACGCCAAGGTCGGGTCCAGCCAACCTCTGCCGCTCCCGGCTCCCATCGAACTCGCCGCCGACGTGGCTGCAGCCGAGGAAACGAAACTAACGTCGATCACCCTAACCGTGAAATCGCGGGATACCGCTGAGATTCTTTTTAAGCGTAACGGCCTATCCCTCGGCGACCTGGCCAACATCGTGCGTATCCCTGCGGCGAAGCCCCATTTGACCTTACTCAAGCCGGGTCAGATATTGGAAGTGGCACAAAACGACGGGGAGGTAGTCACCCTAACCAAGGAACTGGACGACTTTCAGTTGCTCCGGGTGGTCCGCGACGGGGATGCATTCCGGGCACAAACCATCGAGCGAGAAGTCGAGATCCGTCAGGTCGGCGCAAACGCAACGATCGACAGCTCATTGTTCGAGGCCGGCAAGGCCGCAGGAATATCCGACCAAGTCATCATGAACATGGCCGGGATTTTCCAGTGGGACATCGATTTCATTTTAGACGTGCGCGCGGGGGACGAATTTTACGTCCTTTACGAAGAACTCTGGCGCGATGGCGCAAAGCTTCGTGACGGGGAGATTATTGCCGCGGAATTCGTGAATAGGGGAGAGCCCTTCCGCGCGGTTCGCTACATCGACGGCGAGGGCCGCTCCGACTATTTCACGCCCGATGGGCGCAGCGTCCGCAAAGCCTTCGTGCGTGCGCCGGTCAGCTTCACTCGAGTCAGTTCGAACTTCAATCCCCGGCGCAAGCATCCCATCCTCAACAAGATTCGCGCTCACCGGGGCGTCGACTACGCGGCCCGGAGCGGGGAGCCCGTGATGGCAGCCGGCGATGGCAAGGTGATCTTTCGCGGCCGCAAAGGCGGATACGGCAACACCATCATTCTTCAACACGGCGGCAATATCACCACGTTGTATGCCCATCTATCGAAATTTGCCGCCAAGGCGCGTAACGGGCGCCGCGTTAAGCAAGGCCAGATCATCGGTTACGTGGGCAAGACGGGATTGGCGACCGCGCCGCACCTGCATTATGAGTACCGAGTGTCCGGTGTGCATCGCAATCCGAGGACGGTCAAGCTACCCCCCGCCGACCCGGTACCCGCGCAATATCGCAACGATTTCCTCGTTGTCTCCGAGCCGATGTGGCGGCAACTCGATTTGTACCGACGCACTCGGCTAGCCGCATCTAGCACTTAGCAGCGGCGGCGCTTAGCCATGCGAGCAATCTACCTTGGCCTAATGTCGGGCACGAGCCAGGATGGCGTCGACGTTGCGGCGGTACAGTTCGGCGAACACAGTGCCAACCTGCTGGCTACCCACAGCCATCCCCTCGATGCCGCCCTCCGCGATCGGCTCAACGACTTGGTCGGCGGAAGCCCCGCGAGCCTGGCGACCGTGGGCGAATTGGATCTGCGGTTGGGTGAGCTGTTTGCCGACGCGGCACTGGCCCTCATAGCGGCGAATCCCGGCTTACGCAGCGATATTCTGGCCGTAGGTAGTCACGGCCACACGGCCTGGCATCAGCCGCCCACCACCGGCCAAAGCGGTTTCACTATGCAGCTTGGCGACCCCAACATTATTGCCGCACGCACGGGCTTTACGACCGTGGCCGATTTTCGTCGCATGGACATGGCGTTCGGCGGACAGGGCGCGCCGTTGGTGCCCGCTTTTCACCAATGGCTATGGGCCACGCCCGGGCAGACCCGGGTGATTGCCAATCTGGGCGGCATTGCCAATGTCACGATCTTGCATGCTGAGGGCACCGTCACCGGGTTCGACACCGGCCCCGGGAATACGCTATTGGACAATTGGACGCAGCGCCATCGACATCAGGCGTTCGATGCCGGCGGAAGTTGGGCCCGCAGCGGCATTCAAAACGCGGGCCTGTTACGGCAATTGATGAAGGACCCCTATCTGACACTGGCGCCGCCGAAATCGACCGGACGGGAATACTTCAATCTCGACCGGTGCGTCGGCGAGGTAGGCGCTATCCCGCCGGCCGACGTGGCCCATACCCTGTTGGAATTCACGGTGCGCAGCCTTGGCGACGCCGTTCGAGCTCACGCAGCCGATGCCAAAGAAATAATCTTGGTGGGCGGTGGCAGCCACAACGACTTCTTACGGCAACGCTTAAGCGACTACACGAGCCTTCCGATTACCAGCAGCGAACCTTCCTCGGGCTTGCCGGCCGATTGGGTAGAAGCCGCAGCCTTTGCATGGCTGGCGCGAACTCGTCTCGCGGGCAGCGGCGGCAACGTGCCGAGTGTGACCGGTGCCCGCCAAACCGCACCGCTCGGAGGAGTATACTGCCCAAACTGAGACGACGATGGCAACGAGCTACCTGCACCGAGGATGGACACTGCAAACCTAAAGTTACCGGACTACTACATCAACCGGGAACTTTCGCAACTGGAATTCAACTTCCGGGTGCTCCAACAGGCAGCCAACCCTGCCACGCCGCTATTAGAGCGTCTGAAGTTTCTTTGCATATCGTCGACAAACCTGGACGAATTCTTCGAGATTCGTGTCGCAGCCGTTAAGCAACGCATTGAGCTAGGCTCGGCCCCCGCCGGTCCGGACAACCTGAACCCCGCGGAATTACTTGCCACTATTCGTGACAAGACAGCGCAGCTTGTGCGCGACCAATACGACCTCATGAACCGCGAATTGATTCCGGCACTGGCCGCCGAAGACATTCGCTTCATTAGACGAGATCAGTGGAGCGAACCACAACGAGTCTGGCTTGAAGAATACTTCCACAACCAAGTGCTGCCGGTGCTGAGCCCCACCAGTCTCGACCCAGCGCGCCCTATCCCGCGCATTCTCAACAAGAGCCTCAACTTTATCGTCAGCCTCAAGGGTACGGACGTGTTCGGGCGACCCTGCGACAAAGCACTCGTGCAAGCGCCGCGATCGTTGCCCCGCATCATTCGCTTGCCCGACGATCTACCCAGCACCGGCGTGAACGATTTCGTCTTCCTGTCGTCCATCATCCACACCTTCGCGGACCAACTATTCGCGGGTATGAGTGTCGAGGGGTGCTATCAATTCAGAGTCACGCGGAATAGCGATCTTTACGTGGACAACGAGGAAGTCGACGACCTCATGCGCGCGTTGGAAGGCGAATTGCTGGCAAGCCGTTATGGTGCAGCGGTGCGCTTGGAAACCGCCCACGACTGCCCCACCCATTTGTCTGCATTTTTGCTCAAACACTTCAGTCTCGATGAAAGCGACTTCTATCAAGTCGATGGCCCCGTCAACCTCAATCGGTTGTTGGCAGTTTACGACTTGGTCGACGTGCCGGCTTTGAAATATCAGCCGTTCACCCCCGGCCTGCCGACGGAACTAGTCGGCGCGGAGTCCGTATTCGACGCTATAAGCAATGCGGAAATAATGTTGCATCATCCTTATGAATCTTTTACTCCGGTCAGTGATTTTATTGCTAAAGCGGCCTCTGATCCGAGTGTGCTTGCCATTAAGCAAACGCTGTATAGGACCGGTTCGGACTCGCCGATTGTCGCCAGCTTGGTCGCGGCCGCGCGCGCCGGCAAAGAGGTTACCGTTATTATCGAGTTGCGCGCACGTTTCGACGAGGCCGACAATATCGCGCTCGCCCATGCTCTGCAGGAAGCCGGTGCGCACGTCGTATACGGAGTCGTTGGCTATAAGACACATTGCAAGATCAGCCTAGTGGTTCGGCGCGAAGACGGCGTCCTAAAACGCTATGTGCATCTGGGCACCGGGAACTATCATCCCAAGACCGCTAGGGCCTATACCGACTACGGCTTGCTCTCCAGCGAACCCAAGCTAGGGGAGGACGTACATCAAATATTCATGCAACTCACGAGCCTCACCAGAACCGGCAAGCTAAACCACCTTTACCACGCCCCGTTCAATTTGCACGGGCGGTTGCTGGAGCTGATCGACTACGAGATCGCCGCCGCCGAACGCGGAGACACGGGGCATATTATTGTGAAGATCAACGCACTCGTAGAACCTGAAGTTATCCGCGCGTTATACCGTGCATCGATGGCCGGCGTCATTATCGATCTGATCGTGCGGGGGATTTGCTGTCTTCGCCCGGGCGTCCCAGGAATATCGGAAAATATCCGGGTGCGTTCCATCGTCGGCCGTTTCCTCGAGCATAGCCGGGTTTACTACTTCCACCACGGCGGCAATGAACAGATTTATTGCGCCAGTGCCGATTGGATGGACCGAAATTTCTTTAGCCGCATTGAGGTGATGTTTCCGATCACTAATCCGGCACACCGGCAACGCCTTATGGGAGATCTAGATACTTATCTGGCGGACAACACTCAAGCGTGGGAGCTGCAAGCCAACGGTAGCTATGAGCGAATGCACGCACCCAGTGAGGCAACGGCCATCATTGCTCAAACGACGCTGCTCAGCCAATTGGCGGAGGTCTCTTAAGCCGATTTGCGTTTGCGTCCGCGTTTGCTCATGAACGTAAAGCTGATGCCCACGTCTGCCAAGTGATGCTGCTCCAGCTCCAGATCCGCGACCGTAAGCGGGTTTTCCTCGAGCCAGCCGACCGGGAATAGCAACCCAACTCGATGGCTACCCTTAATAACGAGTTTCAGCTTCGGCAACGGTAGTTCGGTGCGACTACGGTGTAGCAATACGGCCAGGCGCAGCAGGACGACCAACCAAAGCGCCGGGGCGCGCATACGTGACGGTAGACGGGACATCGTGGCGTCCGCAACCTTGCGGCGGTGATTACCCACCAAGGCCGCCAACAGCTGTTGTTCATGCCGGCTGAAGCCAGGTAGGTCACCGTTCAACAGCAAGTACGCACCATGCTGGTGATACTTCACGTGGGCAATGTCCAAACCAATCTCGTGCAGGTTTGCAGCCCAGCCGAGGGCCTGGCGCGAATCCTCCAGCAGACCCAGTTGCTTGTGGACGCCCGCAAACAACGCCGCCGCCGTCTCGGCGACGCGCCGAGCCTGCTGATCGTCGACGTGATAGCGGTCTGCCAACGCGCGCACCGTTCTGTCGCGAGGGTCCTCTTCGCTTAGCCGGCCTATCATGTCGTAGAGTAAACCTTCGCGTAACGACCCTTCCGCCACCTGCAAACGCTCAAGCCGGAGGGTCGCCATGATTTCGGCCAATATCGCAATGCCACCGGGGAAAACGGGCAATCGCTCGGCTGGCAAGCCGGGTAATTCCAGGCAATCGATCCGCCGGGCCTCGACCATCCGCTGAATAATCGTATCGAGCGCGGCCATACTGATCCCCGCGTCGCTGAGCCCCAGCGCTTCGGCAATTCGCGCAGCGGTACGGATGGTGCCCGACGAACCCGCGGTCTGGCCCCAGTCCTTTCTGCGAAACGCCGATTTGCACGAGCGTAATTCGAGCCGCACCGCCAAGCGGGCCTTTTCAAAACGCTTAGCTCGCAATTTGCCATCGGCGAAAAACCGTTGGCTCATGCCGACGCAACCAATGAACAGGCTTTCCATTCGTTCGGGTAGGTAGCCCTGCCCGGCGATGAGTTCCGTGCTGCCACCGCCGATGTCGACGATCAGCGTGGGTCCATCGGTATTTGGAAGGCTATGGGAAGCGCCGAGATAGATAAGCCTGGCCTCTTCGAATCCGGAGATCACCTCTACTTGGTGGCCCAAAGCCGCCTCGGCGGCCGCCAGGAAATCACCGTCGCGCAAACGCCGCAGCGTATTGGTACCGACGACGCGAACATTTTGCGGCGGCAATCCGGCCAGGCGTTGACCAAAGCGCGCCAAACAATCCAAACCGCGCGCCTGACTCGAATCGTCCAGGCGGCCTTTCTTTAGGCCGGCCGCCAACCGGACCATCTCGCGCAAGCGATCGATAATGGTGAGTTGGCCCTGCTGCAGGCGGGCCACGACCATGTGAAAACTGTTGGAACCGAGGTCAACCGCGGCCATCCCCGTAGCCGAATCTACATTGTCGCTCGGCGACGCTTCAGACAGAGAACGAGGACCCGCAGCCGCAAGTGGTTTGAGCGTTGGGGTTGCGAATGACGAACTGAGCCCCGGAGAGATCTTCCTTGTAGTCTATCTCCGCTCCCATCAGGTACTGCACACTCATGGGATCCACCACCAACGTCACTCCGCTGTTGGCTACTTGGGTATCGCCGTCCTGGATTTCCTCGTCGAACGTAAACCCATACTGAAACCCCGAACAGCCGCCACCTGAGATAAACACGCGCAATTTTAGCTCGTCGTTACCTTCCTCTTCGATAAGTTCGGCGACTTTTCGGGCCGCTGCGTCCGTAAATACTAGCGGAGCATCGTCTGCTGCCCACTGTGGTTCGCTCATGATTACTCCCCAGCCGCCTGGACGCGGGCTACCGCCTCGATCTTCACAGTCGGCTCGGGCTCTTCCCGCACGCGTCCTTCGCTTTGATGAATCAGCTTGCCATTTACCTCGGCGCCAATGGCCATTTCAATCAGATTGTATTGCACATTGCCGACGACCC
>JAHEKG010000071.1:6755-13225 GCA_024638475.1 Rhodospirillales bacterium
ACCCGCGCCGTGGAACTCAGCTCGACTTTTTCACTGGCTACGACATCGCCCTTGACCATGCCCGCTAGCTCGAGCACCGGCACGGTGACGGTACCCTCGATACAACCGCCCTCCGCGATCGTGAGAACACTGCCGACCTCGCTATCCAGCGCCCGAACATTGCCGCGCACGTAACCGTCAATATGACAACGCGCCGTAAACTGAATGTCTCCGTGCACACGAGTATCCCGCCCTACCAGAGTGGCGACCCCCGTCGGTTTCTTATTTCCCTTCCATGCCATTGTGCTCTCCGTTAGCTCGGTGTAACCGCCCAGTCAAAAACTCGCTCGACCAGCTTCGCGCCACGCCCCGAAGGACGCAACTGGACTTCGACGCGCCGGGGGCGAAAATTATCGGGCAAAGTCAATTCCGTTTGAAAGTCCTGAAAATAACGAAATGAGAATGCCAGCTTCTCGAAGCCTTCATCCTCCGTCAGCTCGGACAGCGGATAGCTCACCGCGACTCCGTCTCGCTCACCGGCTACAACCAAGTTTACTACACCAGAAACCCTTCGGTCGTGCTTCACTGCTTGGACTAACACGAGGTGCAGGCGGAACCGGACGTTGGCTTCGAGATCCACGGGAAACAGCTCCAAGGCTTGTACCTTAAGGCCTGCCGCGCCATCTTCGGGCGCCACAATGCCGCGATAGAAGGCCAATTCCTCCTCTTGGGCCTGAATCCGAGCCTGGAGGTCCCCCAGATTGGCCTCGACCTGGTCATAGGCCTCGCGATCCACCTCGCGGGCAGTCTCCAAAACCGCGACTTGACGCCGGAGGCCTTCATTGTCGTCCTGCAGGCCTGCGACTTGCCCCATCAGCTCCGCCCGCTGGCCGGCGGCATCTATAAACGAATACCCGCCACGAACCCGCCCCAACTCGAAGGCGAGGTAGGCCACGCCTACCAGCACCAAGACCGCGCAGGCGAGTACCCACCCCGCTCGAATGGCGGGCGGCTTAGGCGTTGGGCGAGTGGCTGGCATCCTTAAGTCGCTTGGCGTTCAATTCCACATAATACCGGGGGAAACGGCCTCGCGACTGCGATGGGCTTCACATCGACGGCCGTTGAAACGAATGAGCCTGCCCATCCAGCGCGCGCATCCATTTGCTGGGCCACCAAGCGGGCGGCGGCGGCAACTCTTGCTCCGGGAAGGCCACGCTCCCAAGCTCGGATAAAGCGCGGACGTAGACTTGACGCTTGAAGTAGACGACCTCCTTGACGGGGCGCCAGTAGTCTACCCAGCGCCAACGGTCAAATTCCGGCTCATCGGTGCTATCGAACCGCAGCCGGTCCGTGTCGCTCACCAGCCTTAACATGAACCAGCGTTGTTTTTGACCAATGCACAAAGGCTGCCGATCCCGGCGCACATATCGTTTCGGGAGACGGTAACGCAACCAGCTTTGGGTTTTGCCCAGCAAATCGACGTCGGCGGCCGCCAAACCCACCTCTTCCTCGAGCTCCCTAAACAGCGCCGCCTCGAGGCTCTCACCTTGCAAGACTCCGCCTTGCGGAAACTGCCAACCGGACCGTCCGGCACGGCCGGCAATCAGCAGGCGACCGTCGCCGTCGGTGAGTATGATCCCAACGTTGGCGCGGAATCCATCACTATCGATTTGGTCTGCAGGCTCCATGGCCCCATTCTTCCATACCCGCTGGGCTGAAAAAAGCTCCCGGCCGCTAGCGAGCAACCACGGTATTGCGCCCAGCGGCCTTGGCCTCATACAAAGCCACGTCAGCCTGGGCGAGGAGTCGATCGCCCGCGACCTTGAGGTCATCGTCTTCACCCATAGGCTGGGATTCGGTGAGGCCGATCGAGACGGTCACGTTCAAGACAGCATCGGTACCCACCGTGATGGGTTCGGCGGCAACGGTGTTCCGCACGCGCTCCGCCAGAATCACAGCTTCTGCTGCCTTGGTATTGGGCAAGAGAATCACGAATTCCTCGCCGCCGAATCGCGCGGAAACGTCACTCGCTCTGACTTGGAGTTCGAGGCGGTGAGCAATTTCACGCAACACATCATCACCGGCCAAGTGACCATACCGATCGTTAACTGCCTTGAAATGATCAACGTCGATCATCAAACAAGCCAGGGGGGTGCGTTCCCGACGCGTACGAGCAAGTTCCTCCGTCAACCTTGTCTGCAAATAGCGCCGGTTATGCCACCCGGTCAAGACATCGATCAAACCACTGCGCACCAAGCGGGCTCGGTTGACGACATTTTCTAGCGCAAACGATGCGATCACGGCCAAATGACTCAGGAAGTCTGCGCCATGACGATGCGTAAACCGCTCGCTATCTGCACTGCCGAAACAAAGACAGCCGATCAATCGATCCTGGCGCGACAGCGGCAGCAGGGCGATGCTGGAGGGCTTCACACCGGGAAACAAGAGCTGGTGGTCTGCTGCCCGATAGCCGCCAAGCCAGGGACGGCGGGCGTTGGCCAACTGCGGCGCCTGACTATAGGTCGTATCGACAAACCGCACCTCAAGATAGTCGTCCGGGTGATCGCCCGAGGCCATCAGCAAGTGCCTGATCTCATGCTCGGGATCGGTTAGTACCAAACTTATGGTCTCCAGCCGATAGGAGGTCTTGAGGCCCTTGGTCATGTGTGTCAACAGAATGGGCAAGCTGGGCGCTTCGAGTAGTTCCATTTCCCGTGCCTGGGAACGCCGGAGAATCTTCTCGTTAGTCGCAGCTTCCTCCGTGAGCCGCTTCAGTTGCCGGCGCAACCCGCGCACCTCTTGTTGGTCGTCGGTCATAGTTCGCGCTTCCCGTCGCCTCGACGTAGCCAAGCAACCCTAGGTCCGTTGTGCGAGATACTCCCGCCCCGCCCGCATCAGGCTGACAAATCCAGCCTCGTCACCCTCGCGGACCAAGGTCCGAATCGTTTCGCTGGCTGCCACGAGGGCGTCCAAAGCCTCCGTACCATAGTGATTTAAGGTTTGGATCTCAAAATACAGGTGCGGATTGTCCCGCGCGACGAGTCCTGCAACTTCGAGTTGGGCGTCGAAGGTCGTACTCGACATTTCCGCCAATCGCGGCACCAACTCGCCGCTGTCCGCCAGTGCGGTAAAGAACGCGATGTTGAGCGCATGGGACAACCCCAATACATAAGCAATGAGACGGTCGTGCTCCTCGAGCTGCATGACGAATTGTTCGGCCATGGTGGATGCGAACAAGCTTTGCGCGTCGGCCAGTGCCTGGGGTTGCCCCAAATCCACGAAAATGATGTGGCGATCGGACAGCAGATGAGTATCCGGCCCAAACATCGGGTGAATGGAAGCAACCCGACACCCTGCCGCCAACAAGTCTAGTAACGCATTCCGCAATGGGCTTTTTAGGCTGCCCACATCAATTATGAGACCGGGCGGCTTGCGCTGACCAAGCTGGCTGAGAATCTCCGCAGTAATCCCCAGCGGGGCCGCGACGATGATAATGTCTTCGTCGAGGCTTCCCTGCTGCCAGTCCTCCACTGCAGGGAACGGTGACTCTTCGCCCGCCCGCGGGTCAGCGAGCGTAACCTCAAACCCCTGGGAATCGAGAAACTCAGCGAACCATCCGCCCATCTTGCCGGCCCCGCCAATCACGAGCGCCCGCTTTCCGGTGCCTGTGCCCTCGGCCGCCACGCGCGCCTTTTCCTGCCGCGTTAGCGAGGTTTCGATTAAGAGCTTGAGAATATCCTCGGCAACACCGGCGGGCAGGCCCAGCGAACGCGCCTTGCGGGCGGCATTGCTGAGCACTTCCTTTTCACGCTGATAATCCCGCGTCGGCGTACCGGCTGCCAGTTTCGTCGCCGAGATTTGCTCGACCAGCTCTTGCCGCCGCGCTATCAGCTCGAGCAGCTTATCGTCGACCTCGGTGAGGGCTGTCCTTAAATCATCGAGTGCCACCGGGCACCTCCTTAACCGCTTCCCTGCGTGTTTGTACCTTTGACGTTCCTGCGTTTGCAAGCAACATCTGCAAATGCGCTATCCTAGCGCGACTTGGTTGTTAGAGCCGAAGACATCACACGGAGACGATTCATGAAAACGCGCGCCGCGGTTGCCTGGGAGGCCGGCCAACCCCTCCAGATCGAGTCGATCGACATCGACGGACCAAAGGAGGGCGAAGTCCTCGTTCGGGTCGTCGCCACGGGCGTCTGCCACACCGACGCCTTTACCTTGTCCGGAGCGGACCCCGAAGGTCTGTTCCCGAGCATTCTGGGGCACGAGGGCGGTGCAATCGTCGAGGAAGTCGGGGCGGGTGTCACCGAGCTCAAGGCGGGAGATCACGTGATCCCGCTGTACACGGCGGAGTGCGGCAGCTGCAAGTTCTGTACCTCCGGCAAAACCAATCTTTGCAGCTCGGTCCGTGAAACGCAGGGACGCGGCGTCATGCCCGACGGCACTTCCCGGTTCTCCGCTAAAGGCAAGGCGATCCATCACTACATGGGCACCTCGACATTCTCCGAGTACAGCGTACTGCCCGAAGTGTCGGTGGCCAAGGTCAATCGTGCCGCGCCGCTGGAGAAGGTTTGCCTCTTGGGCTGCGGTATCACCACGGGCATCGGCGCAGTGCTCAATACCGCCAAGGTGGAACCCGGTGCCACTGTCGCCGTGTTTGGACTCGGTGGCATTGGCCTGTCCGTGATCCAGGGCGCCGTGATGGCCGGGGCCCAACGGATCATTGGCATCGACCTCAACCCCCGTAAATTCGAGATGGCTCGCGCCATGGGCGCCACGGACTGTATCAATCCGGCCGATCACGGTATTCCCATTCAAGAGGTCATCGTCGACATGACCGATGGCGGCGTCGACTATTCTTTTGAATGCATCGGCAATGTGGAGGTGATGCGCGCGGCCCTCGAGTGCTGCCACAAGGGCTGGGGCGAATCGGTCATCATCGGCGTCGCCGGATCAGGCGAAGAGATAAGTACCCGTCCCTTCCAACTGGTAACGGGCCGTGTCTGGCGCGGCACCGCCTTCGGCGGCGTAAAGGGCCGTAGCGAACTGCCGGGGTACGTTGACCGGTACATGGCCGGCGAAATCAAGATCGACGAAATGATTACGCATACGATGGGCCTCGAACAAATCAACGAGGCCTTTGAGTTGATGCACGAAGGCAAGAGTATTCGCTCTGTGGTGCACTTTTAGAGCAACTATGAGCCAGTTACGCACAGTCAGTGAAGCGATTTGCTTCGACGGGCGGCAGATTACCTACGAACATGATTCCGCCGCGTGCGACTGCACGATGCGTTTTGCCGCATTCCTGCCACCCGCGGCGGCACGCCATCCGGTCCCGGCCCTGTATTGGCTGTCAGGCCTAACCTGCACCGAGGAGAATTTTAGTACCAAAGCCGGGGCCCAGCGCTGTGCCGCGGCGCTGGGAATAGCGCTGATTGTGCCCGATACCAGCCCCCGGGGAGTGGGCCTACCGGGCGAAGACGACTTGATGGAAGTAGGTAGCGGCGCGGGCTTTTATCTGAACGCCACTGAAGCGCCGTGGAACAAACACTACCAAATGTACGATTACGTCGCCGACGAACTCGTTGCTGTCGTGAATGCTGAATTGCCGGTGGACCCAAACGCCAAATCAATCAGCGGCCACTCCATGGGTGGCCATGGCGCAATAACAATCGGCCTCAAGAACCCGGCGGCCTATCGTGCTATCTCAGCGTTCGCACCAATCGCGTCGACCTTGAAGTCCGCTTGGGCGAACACGGCATTGCGCGCCTACCTCGGCCCCGACCTGGAGACGTGGCGGCCATACGATGCTGCGTGGCTGGTGGAACATCGTCCCAGCCAACACACTCTGATGGTGGACCAAGGGCTGGCGGACCCTTTCCTAGAGCAACTGCGCACCGATGATTTGAAGGCTGCTTGCGAGGCGTCCGGTCAACCGCTGCAACTGCGATTCCGCAAAGGTTATGACCACGGTTATTACTTTGTTAGCTCTTTCATTGAGCAGCACTTGAATTTTCACGCGGCTGCGTTGCGGTCGGAGTAGAGACTTCCCAATGGACTACCGACGACTACCGGCGAAGCTCCCGGACGATCCGTTGCCTTACGTCGATGCTTGGCTCAACTGGGCCGTCGCGGAGGGTGGGCTACGTAACCCTCACGCGATGGCCCTGGCCACCGCGGGTAGCGGAGCGGCCCCAACGGTCCGTATGGTATTGCTCAAATCGGTCGATAGGCGGGGGTTCGGCGTCTTTTACACCCACTATGGGTCGCCCAAAAGCCGCCATGCCAGCGCCAATCCGCAGGGTGCGGGGGTACTGCATTGGGACGCACTCGGGCGGCAACTACGCCTCGAGGGGCCACTGGTCAGATCACCACAGGCCGAAAGCGACCGCTACTTCGCAACCCGCCCGACGTTGAGTCAACTGAACGCTTTGATTAGCCAACAAAGCCAGCCGCTGGCCGATCCCCGCAACCTGGAACGCCAAAGCGCC
>JAHEKG010000072.1:0-7504 GCA_024638475.1 Rhodospirillales bacterium
AAGGCCGGCGGGGGCGTCGCGTAGCTGCGCCGCCAGATCTTGACTTGATCCGCACCGTGTTTGGTGGTGGTTTCGGCTTTGTTGAGGCCTTGCAGGTCACCATAGTGGCGCTCATTGAGGCGCCAGTGGCGCTCGACCGGAATCCACATTGCATCCATTTCATCCAGCACCAGCCAAAGGGTCCGGATCGCTCGCTTCAGCACCGAAGTGAAGGCCACATCGAAATGCAGTCCCGCCTCGAGCAGCAGAGTGGCGGCCTGCTTGGCTTCCTCAACGCCGGTTTCAGTTAAATCAACATCAGTCCAACCGGTGAATAGGTTCTGGAGATTCCATTCACTTTGCCCGTGCCGGAGCATTACGAGTTTGCCAGCCATTCGAAGTCCTAGTGGGAAGTACCGGCCGGTATTCTAACGCCACTAGATTGCCGGTTGCGACAACAAGGCGGGTTTAGTCGGGGCGTTTCGCCTGGCAGAGCCGGCGGACCTCGTTCAGGGCCACGGAGAGGGTGGCGAAATCAATCGCGCCGGCCGTCTGCATGTCCTTCAAGGCTTGTTTTAGTCTATGGATTCCGTCCTTATTCTCGGTCAGCCAGTCGGCCATCGCCGCCTGGGGTGTTTCCCGGCCGCGGCTGCCCAAGATACCGGCCAGCAGGGTTCGCTGTTGCTCAAGTAGTGTCTCGCGCAGTGTTGATCGGGCTACTGCGCGCCAGCGCCCCTCGACGGTCAATGCTTCGATTTGGTTCCGAATCCAATCAAGGCGTAGGCCCCGGCCCAGTTCGAAATAGAGTTTGGCGACGTCTTCGACGCCTAGCCGCAGTTGCTCGGCGATCTCGACGATGTCCAATATCGCCGGTACGGCATCCAAAGCAGCTACGTGGTTGGCTAATGTTTCCGGTAACCCCACCTCGATATACTGCTGCACGTTGCGAGCGTGTTTTTTTTGCGCGCTGCCGCTCAAGCACTTGACTAGCTTTGCGCTAACGGTGCGGACGCCGGGCCCCAGGTGTTTAACCAGCGGCTCAATTGCCAAATTGTCGCCATGATGACCCAACAGCCAATACACGGCGCGCCGTAGCAAGCGGCTGGTGCGGAACATTAGGCCGTATTGCACGTCCGACTGAATAATGTTGTCGAGTTCTTCGATACTGCGCCACATAGGGCGCAGGTTAAAAATCTCCCGGCAAATCGTATAGGCTTTAGCTACCTGAGCCGCGTTGGCGCCGGTCTCTTCCACCGTCCGGAGCACGAACATCGGACCCATGCGATTAATGATGCTGCCGCCAATCAGCATTGCAATAATCTCGCGGCGCAGGCGATGCTGAGGGATCAACGCGGCATAGGATTTTCTCAGTGGTTTGGGAAAGTAATCGGATAGTTCGCCGGCTAGGAAATCGTCTTCCGGAACCGCGGATGCCACTAATCTCTGGAATAGATCGATTTTCGAATAGCTCAGCATGATTGAGAGCTCGGGGCGAGTTAGGCCTTTTTCGGTTTTCCGACGCTCTTCGATCTCCTCTTCGGTAGGCAAGAACTCCAAACCACGGTCCAACAACCCGGTGTTTTCCAGGATTCGAATTAAACGCCCATGTTCACTCAGCCGTTCTTTGGCCCGGGACTGCATCATGCTCAGACTTTGAGTCTGCAGGTAATTGTTTCTCAACACCTGTGTGCCTACTTCGTCGGTCATTCTTGCAAGTAACGAGTTGCGCCGGCGAAGCGTCAGTTCACCTTTACTCATAGCCTGATTGAGTAAAATCTTGATGTTGACTTCTCGATCGGAACAGTCGACCCCGCCCGAGTTGTCGATAAAATCGGTGTTGATGCGTCCACCCGCTTGCGCGTACTCGATACGGCCGACTTGCGTCAGCCCCAGGTTACCCCCTTCACCGACAACGCGGCAGCGCAGTTCGTTGGCGTTGATGCGCACGGCATCGTTGCTTCTGTCGCCGGCGTCGGCATGAGACTCCCTGCTGGCTTTGACGTAGGTGCCGATACCCCCGTTCCAGAGCAGATCCACGCGCATCCGCAAGATGGCCTGAATCAGTTGCGGTGGCGTAACTCGCGGTGTGTCGAGGCCAAGCATTGCCTGGGCGGCCGGCTCCAGTTCGATGGATTTCGAGGTGCGCGCATAGATGCCGCCGCCCGAGGAGAGCAGCCCACGGTCGTAGTCGTCCCAACTCGAGCGCGGCAAGTCGAACAAGCGTTGGCGCTCTTTGAAACCTCGATCGGGGTCGGGATCGGGATCCAGAAATATGTGCAGATGATTGAAAGCGGCCTGGAGGCGGATGTGAGGTGACAACAGCATGCCGTTACCGAACACGTCGCCGCTCATGTCACCGATACCGGCCACGGTAAAGCGCTGCTCCTGCGTATCGATGCCGAGTTCGCGAAAATGACGTCGCACGGCCTCCCAGGCCCCCCGCGCGGTGATTGCCATACCTTTATGGTCATAACCGACCGAGCCGCCGGAGGCAAAAGCGTCCGCTAGCCAAAAGTTATATTCGGCAGAAATCGCATTAGCGATGTCGGAAAAGGTGGCGGTACCCTTGTCGGCAGCAACGACCAGATAAGGATCATCTGCGTCTAGCCGGACCACGTCGGCCGGCGGCGCCACTTTGTCCTCGACCAGATTGTCGGTGATATCCAGGAGTCCTCGGATGAACGTCCGATAGCATTCCACTACTTCGGCTTGCACGGCATTGCGATCGCCCAGGGGCAGCTGCTTACAAACAAAACCGCCTTTTGCGCCGGTGGGCACGATGACGGTGTTCTTCACCTGTTGTGCCTTCATCAGTCCGAGGACTTCGGTGCGAAAATCTTCGCGTCGGTCGGACCAGCGGATGCCACCACGGGCAATGCTGCCGCCGCGGAGGTGAACGCCCTCGACACGCGGCGAGTAAACGAAAATTTCGAATTTAGGGCGGGGCCGCGGTAGTTCGTTTATCCGGCTGGGGTCGAGCTTGAGTGAAATGTAGGATTTCGGATTGCCGGAAGCGTCGTGCTGGAAAAAGTTCGTGCGCAAGGTTGCCGCACCGGTGTCAACGAAACCTCTCAAAATTCTGTCTTCGTCGAGGCTACCAACCGTTGCCAATTGCTCGTCGAGCCGCCGTTTTATCTCCTCGAGTTGGTGTTCGCGTTCGGCCTGCGTTCGGCCGGGATTGAGACGCGCCTGAAATTGGTCGATCAGCGTACGACTCAGGTCCGGATAGCGCGCCAATACTTCCTGCATATAGGCCTGGCTAAACGGTAAGCCCGTTTGTACCAAATATTTGCAGTAAGCACGGACCACGGCGGTTTCGCGCCAAGTCAGTCCGGCGGCGATGACCAGGCTATTAAAGCCGTCATCTTCGGCACGCCGTGACAAGACGGCCCGGAAACAACTTTGAAAGCGATCGGCGATTTCCTCGGGTACGACGTTGCCGCCGCCACGAAGCTCGAGTTCGAAGTCTTGAATCCACAAGCCCGCCGGAGAGCGCAGATGGTAGGGCCGTTCACTGATTACCCTAAGCCCCATGTGCTCCAGCATGGGTAATATTTCGGATAGCGGAATCGTCTCGCCCGTATGGAATACCTTGAACCGGAGGCTGCTTGAGTCCAGGCCGGGGGGGCGGTATAGGCTAAGTTCGAGGCTGGTCTCGCCGGCCGTGACCGTGGCCAGTTTTCTGATGTCATAACTCGCCTGGATTGGGTTGACATCTTCCTGATAGGCCGCCGGAAATGCGTTTTCAAAATCATGCAGCAGCTGCAGCGCGAGCGTTTCGTCGCAGCGTTCCAGGAGCGCGGCGCGTAATTTATCGGTCCAGGTTAGGACGGCCTCTGCGATTTCAGCCTGGATGTCCGCAATGTCGACGCGGCGGCGGCGCTGCGGATCGGTATGAATGATAATATGCAAGCGCGCCAAGGTAGATTCCGACAAGGCAACCTGTGTTTCCGCGTTATCCCCTTGGAAGCCTTCCCGTAGAATTGCTTCGATGCGTTTGCGGACGCTGGTGTTGTACTTTTCCCTCGGCACGAACACGAGACACGAGAAGAAGCGCCGAAAATTGTCACGCCGCAAGAACAAGCGGACACGCGGCCGCTCCTGCAAATTGAGTATGCCGCTCGCGGTGCGCTGTAAGTCGTCGATTGAGGCTTGGAAGAGCTCATCGCGAGGGAAATTGTCGAGTATGTGTTGCAGGGCCTTGCCGCGATGACTCGTGCTCGCGAGTCCGCTTAACTTCATCACTCTCTCGACTTTTAGCCGCAGTAAAGGGATCTCCCGTGGACTCTGACTGTAGGCAACGGAGGTGAACAAGCCCAGAAAACGCTGTTCAGCGCAGGGCAAGCCGTTACGGTCGAATACCTTGACCCCAATGTAATCCAGATTGCTTGCCCGATGCACCGTGGATACGGAATTTGCTTTGGTGATGACCAGGGGTTCCTTCGAGCGCGCCGCCGCCCGCGCTTCGCGGGCCAGAATATGCGGTTTGCCGGATCCATCACCGCGTAGAATTCCAAGTCCGGTTCCTGGGCGCGCTATGGATTGATCCGTCTTGTTACCACGTTTGATGTCGTACTCGCGGTAGCCCAGTAACGTAAAGTTGTCGTCCGCCATCCAGTTCAACAACGCGCAAGCTTCGCGTTTCTGGCCGCGATAGGAGGGCCCGGTTGCCTCCAGGTGGGCACTTGCTGCAATCAGCCGTTCGCGCATCAGCGGCCAATCCTCCACTGCCGCACGCACGTCTTGGAATGTTGCTTCGAGTTCCTGTCGAATCTGCTCGAGGCGCTGCTTGTTGGTTTCGCGCGGAATTTCGATATGAATGAACGATTCAAGTATGTCCGGATCATTATCGTTGGCGTCGACAAGTTGCTTGAGCACTCCGCTTTTGGTCCGCTTAATGGCTAATACGGGATGCATGATAAGCAGAGTGCTGATTCCGAGGCGGTTTAGTGCCATGGCGGAGGAATCCACCAGAAACGGCATATCGTCGTTGACAATCTGAACGATGGTGTTGCCGCTGTCCCAGCCGTCGGTCTTTAGGGTGGGGTTGAGAACTCGAATCAAGGAGACACCCCTCGCGCGTTTGTTTGCGAATTCGAGGTGCGCCAAGGCAAGCGCGGCCATGTCTTTCGGGGGTTGGTCGGTTAGGTCTTCGTCCGCGACATCGGCGAAATATTGTTGAACGAGCTGCTTCTCGGAGAAGGCCGTTGACCTAGATTTGGCTTGCCGGCGGGCGCAAGTAGCGATCTCGGCGATCAGGTTAGCGTGCTGATCGGACAGTCTGCGTTGCTGCATCGAGTTGGATCTCCGACTTCGGTACGGCCCCAGCCGCCCGCTTGGCGTGCGGCTAACCGCAACTTTGAAGCCTATTTGCTCCGGGTCCTACGCATCATTGTCTGTAGGTCGCTTCCGGCTATCCGGACACCGGTATTATGTTAGATGCTTGGCTGTTTGTCGCCTGTGATTCTAGTCTCAGTTCGCCAAGGCGGCTCAGGGAATGTGCCGCGACGCCAGGTAGTCGTGGCTTTGCATTTCCTGCAGGCGGCTAAGCGTGCGTTGGAACTCAAAGGCCAACTTGCGGCCGGCATAAAGCTCGGCCATGGGAACGGCAGCGGAGACCATCAGCTTAACGCGGCGATCATAGAATTCGTCGATCAGCGCTATGAAACGGCGGGCCTGATTCTCCAGCGCGACATCGAAACGGGGCAGATTAGAAATTAGCACCGTCTGGTAACAGCGCGACAGTTCGATATAGTCAACCTGACTACGTGGGCCATCCAGGACCTGGGGGAAATCAAACCAGATGACGCCATCGGCCGCACGCCGAGCTGCAACCGGTCGACCCAGTACCTCTATGTTGACGTCCACTTCGCCCTCATCGGGGGCAATGGCGGCGAAGAATTCCGCGAGCCGGGCATCGGCTTCCTGGCCGATTGGTGTCAGGTAGAGATCCGCCCTTTCGAGTACCCGTAAACGGTAGTCGGTATCGCCATCCATTTGCAGGACGCTGGTGTGTTGCTCTAGTTGCTCGATGGCGGGTAGAAACCGGGCGCGCTGCAGTCCTTCCTTGTAGAGTTCGCTTGGGGGCACGTTGGATGTAGCGACCAAGCTAACGCCCCGACTAAATACGGCGCGGAATAAATTTCCGAGCAACATGGCGTCGGCAATGTCGCTTACGAAAAATTCGTCGAAGCAGATGATTCGGTAACGCGAACTCAACTTTTCCGCGACCAGTTCGATTGGGTTGCGCTGATTCTCGTATTCACGCAAATCGGCGTGGATCAAATTCATGAAACGATGAAAATGCAGCCTTAGCTTGTCCGTAAACGGCAGGCTCTCATAGAAAAGATCCATTATGAAAGTCTTGCCCCGGCCTACGCCGCCCCACAAATAAACACCCTTGATAGGTTCGTCGTCCGCCGCAAACAAGAGGCGTGCCATTCGATTGCGCAACCCGACCCCATTGGCGCGCCTGTTTAGGTTAGTTGCCAGCTGCTGCAGGGCCGAGACCGCCCTTAGCTGCGCGGGGTCCTCCTCGAAACCATGAGAGAGCACATGGGCCCGATAGCGCTCGACTAGGTCGGTCACGTCTCCAACTCGGCGCGATTGCGGAAGTGTCTTAGTGCTTCCGGGTTCGCCAAGGCGTCCGTATTGTTGACCGTGTGGCCATGCACCGTATCGCGTACCGCTAGCTCCACGATCTTGCCGCTGATTGTTCGAGGAATGTCGGGCACTTCAATAATTTTGGCTGGCATATGGCGTGGGCTTGCCCCATTGCGGATCGCTTCGCGGATTTTCTGACAAAGCGACTCATCCAGCGCAATCGCCGGCTGCATGCGCAGGAATAATATGACCCGGACGTCGTCTTGCCACTGTTGCCCAATCACTACGCTCTCGGCAACCTGCGGGAACTTTTCTACGATGCGATAGATCTCGGCCGTACCGATACGTACGCCGCCGGGGTTCAAGATAGCATCCGACCGGCCGTAGATGATAAAACCCTGATGTTCGGTCACCTCGGCATAGTCGCCGTGACACCAGACATTTTCAAAGCGATCGAAGTACGCCGCCCGGTACCGCTCCCCGTCAGGATCGTTAAAAAAACCAATCGGCATCGACGGAAAAGCAGCCGTACAAACAAGCTCGCCTTTTTCGCGCTCGATGGCGTTGCCTTGCTCATCGAAAATTTCTGTTTTCATGCCGAGACCGCGGCACTGAATTTCACCCCGGTAGACAGGCAGGATCGGATTGCCGAGAACAAAACAAGAAATAATATCGGTGCCACCCGCGATAGAGGACAATTGCAAATCCTGTTTGATGGCACGATAAACATAGTCGTAACTTTCGTGGGCAAGTGGCGAACCGGTGGACAGGACGGTACGCAGTGCGGGTAAGTCGACCTCTTGGGCGGGATTGAAACCCGCTTTTTCCAACGCCAACAAGTAGCGTGCGCTGGTACCGAATATGCTGATCCGTTCCGCCGAAGCCATACGCCACAGGACGCCGGGGTCCGGATGGAAGGGCG
>JAHEKG010000072.1:7514-13161 GCA_024638475.1 Rhodospirillales bacterium
CGTCGAATAACACGAGGGTGGCGCCGGTCGCTAGGGCGGACGCCAACCAGTTCCACATCATCCAGCCGCAGGTCGTAAAGTAGAAAATGCGCTGCCCGGCGCGCAGATCGGCGTGCAATTGATGTTCTTTGAGGTGTTGCAAGAGCGTCCCGCCCGCGCCGTGGACGATACACTTCGGGATTCCCGTCGTGCCCGAGGAGTAGAGAATGTATAGCGGATGCTCAAACGGCAATGCTTCGAACTGAATGTCTGGGCTGCCCTGCAGCAGATCATCGAAATGGTGCCCGTTGGGTAGCCCATCGATTGCTGCCCGTTCGTTAATATAGGAGACGCAAACGGTTGCCGTGAGCGTCGGTAGCTGACTCGTGATCTGCGCGATCCTCGGGAGGGAGTCAATCGTCTTACCGGCGTAGAAATAACCGTCTGCTACGAACAACACCTTAGGTTCGATTTGCCCGAATCGGTCGATGACGCCAGTGACGCCGAAGTCCGGAGAGCAGGAAGACCAAACGGCCCCGATGCTGGTCGTGGCGAGCATGGCCACGACCGCCTCGGGACGGTTAGGCAGGAATCCCGCGACTCGATCGCCCGCCACGACGCCCCAACTTCGTAACGCGGCTGCAACGCAACCGACCTGGCGGCGCAATTCGTCCCACGAGACGACTTCGCGGTTGCCGCGTTCGTCGCAGAAAATCAGTGCGGGTCCGGGACCGGAATGCTTGAGCAGGTTTTCGGCGAAGTTCAGTCGTGCGCCGGGGAACCATTGGGCCCCAGGCATGCGCTGGCCATCGACGAGCACCCGCTCGGTACCTGCCTGGCCGCGGACCCCGGCATAGCTCCAAAGCAGCGCCCAAAATGCCTCGCGATCCTCGACACTCCACGCGTGTAACGATGCGTAGTCCGGCAGCGGCCGATTGCTAACCCGCCTCGCCTCAGCCATGAAGGCCGTCATTTGCGCATCGCGGCGGCGCTCTGCGGAGGGGATCCAAACGGGGTCAGTCATCGCAGCCTCTGGGGCGCAAACAGGGTCTAGAGACGGAATGTTACAATCAATCGCCATGACTACGCAGCAAGGAGCGGTACTTTGACCCGCGAATCCATGGAGTTCGATGTTGCCATCGTTGGCGCGGGACCGGCCGGACTAGCCGCGGCCTGCCGGCTGATGCAGCTAGCAGCAGAATCCGGCCGCGAGTGCAGCGTGGCCGTAGTGGAAAAAGGTTCTGAGATTGGCGCACATATCCTGTCGGGTGCGGTTTTCGAGCCTAGGCCGCTGGACGAACTATTTCCCGACTGGGCCGAGCGCGGGGCGCCGGTCAACGTTCCGGTGAGCAATGACATTTTTCATTGGATGACCAGCAGCAAGGGTGCAATCAAGGTACCGAACTTGCTGGTGCCGAAACCGATGCACAATCAAGGCAACTATATTGTTAGCCTGGGTCAATTGTGTCAGTGGTTGGGAGAGCAGGCGGAGGCTCTAGGTTGCGACATCTTTCCCGGGTTTGCTGCTACGGAGGTGCTCTACGACGACGCGGGCGCGGTCTGCGGTATCGCAACGGGTGACATGGGTGTGGCTGCGAATGGTGATCAGAAAGACAGCTACCAGCCAGGCTACGAGCTGCACGCGAAGTACGTCATTTTCGCAGAAGGGTGTCGCGGCAGTTTGGGTAAGCAACTCATCGAACGCTTCTCGTTAGCCGCTGAGTCAGATCCACAACACTATGGGATCGGCCTGAAGGAAATCTGGACGATCGACTCGGCCAAGCATAAGCCGGGCACCGTGGTGCATACGTTGGGTTGGCCTCTGGATGGCCGCACCGATGGTGGCGGCTTCGTCTATCACGCCGATGACAATCAAGTGTACTTGGGCATCGTCATTTCGTTGGGCTATGCCAACCCCCATCTAGATCCTTTCGAGGAACTGCAGCGCTGGAAGCAGCATCCGCGTATCCGCGGCCTCCTCGAGGGCGGCAAACGGGTTTCTTACGGAGCGCGTGCCTTGAACAAGGGCGGTTTGCCGTCGTTGCCAAAACTCGCCGTGCCCGGCGGCTTGCTCGTCGGCTGCGAGGCCGGATTTCTAAATGCCGCGAAGATCAAGGGCTCCCACACGGCTATGAAGACGGGCATGGTGGCAGCCGAGAGTATTTTCGCGGCGCTGGCCGCCGGCGGCAACGGCGGGGCGGAATTGGATTTCGAGGCCCGAATCAAGGCTTCCTGGGTCCATCAGGAGCTTTATGCCGCGCGAAATTTTAGTGCCGGACTAAAAAAGTTTGGTGTGACCTTGGGTGGGACGCTGGCTTTCGTCGAGCACAACTTGCTGGCCGGCAAGGCGCCATGGAGTTTAAGAAACGCAACGCCGGACCACGCCACACTTAAACCCGCCTCGGAAGCAAAACCCATCGATTATCCGAAACCCGATGGGGTGATCAGTTTCGATCGCTTGTCGTCCGTATTTTTGAGTAGCACGAATCACGAGGAAGATCAGCCCTGTCATCTTAAGCTCGCCGATGACACGGTACCGGTGCGCGACAACTTGCCGCGTTTTGCCGAACCTGCACAGCGTTATTGTCCGGCGGGGGTGTATGAGATCGTGGAAGACAACAACGGCCCGCGGTTCCAGATCAACGCGCAAAACTGCGTCCATTGCAAAACCTGCGACATCAAAGACCCAGCCCAGAACATCACCTGGGTTCCGCCCGAGGGCGGCGGTGGGCCCAACTATCCGGGCATGTAGACGCCTTAGACTATTTCCACCGCCAGGGCGGTGGATTCGCCCCCGCCGATGCAAAGCGCCGCAATCCCTAGCCGCTCATTGCGCTGACGTAGGGCATGGATCAACGTCACCAAGATTCGCGTACCGCTAGCGCCAATGGGATGACCGAGCGCGCAGGCCCCGCCGTTGACGTTTACCTTGCCGTGGGGGATGGCTAAATCATGCATGGTGGCCATGGTGACGCAGGCGAAGGCTTCGTTGATTTCGTACAAGTCCACGTCGTCAACTGCCAATCCCAATGTTTTTTGCAGTTTTTGAATTGAGCCGACGTTGGCCGTGGTAAACCACTCCGGTTCGTGAGCGTAGCTGGCGTGTCCGAGGATGCGGGCCAGCGGTTCGATGCCGCTTTTTCTTGCCACACTTTCTCTCATCACGACGACCGCCGCTGCGCCGTCCGCGATACCGGAAGATGAGGCGGCCGTCACGGTTCCATCGGCCGCAAACGCGGGCCGCAGCGTGGGGATCTTGTCGACGTCGCAGTTGTAAGGTTCTTCGTCGCGCTCGACTAGCGATTTCTTGCGGCGTTTCTTGACCGTGACGGGCGTGACCTCCGGCTCGAACAGCCCCGTTTCCACGGCATTGACCGCGCGACGCACGGACTGGGCGGCGAAGTCATCCTGCTGTTGGCGGGTGAAGGCGTACTTTGCGACGGTTTGTTCGGCAAAGTGCCCCATCATGTTGCCGTCAAAAGGACTTTGTAGCCCGTCGATGAACATGTGATCCAAGGTTTTTTTGTGCCCCATGCGGTAACCGGCGCGCGCCCCGAGTAGCAGGTAAGGCGCATTACTCATCGACTCCATTCCGCCGGCAACCATGATGTCGCCGTTGCCCGCCTTGATTGCATCGTGAGCAAGCATGACGGTTTTCATACCGGAACCGCAGACTTTGTTGACTGTGGTGCATGGCACCGACAGTGGCAGTTCTGCCCCCAAAGCCGCTTGCCGCGCCGGCGCCTGTCCCAATCCTGCCGGTAGCACACAGCCCATCAGCACTTCGTCGACCCGGGCCGGATCGAGGCCCGCCGTGTCGAGACTCGCTTTGATCGCGGCGCTGCCGAGCTGCGGCGCGGATAGCCGGGCAAGCGCGCCTTGAAAGCTGCCGGTAGGGGTGCGTTGGGCGGCTACGATAACCACCGAATCTGTCGTCACTTGTTTAGACTCCTCAGACCTAAAACCTACTATCGTGTCCGCGCCCGCGGGAGCGCCTTTTGTTGCAGTGCAAACAAAGCATTATGCCGCAATTGGGAAAGTCTGTGTCTCCAATTGGTGGCCCTAGCGGCGCGGACGCAACATCCAAGATAGTCTTTTAATATCAGTAAGTTGAGAGGGAATTTGGAACGAGATTAAGCGCGGAAAAGCTTTTTTTCGCGCATCGATTCTGCTACTTTTCGCTGCATTCAAAGCGCTTCCCCTCATAACAAAACTCTAAGGAATTCGGAATGGCAAGCAAGTTCAGACCGTGTCCGGCCGCTGTCCGGTGGCCGGCCGTGTCATGCGTGCTCCTGGCATTGGCAGTCACCGCAGCCCATGCGCAACAACCGACGTCGGTGCTCGATCGTAGCGTCCGAACGCAGGCGGATATCGATAGCGAGGCCAAGAAAGTCCAGGTGCGCATCGGCCAGCTATCGGACCAAACGAGCGAGTTGCTCGGCGAATACCGGGTTACCACTCAGCAACTCGACCGCGTCAGAATCTACAATGACAACTTGGCGCGCCTGGTTGCCGATCAGGAAGCCGAGAAGGCTTCGATCCAGCAGCAGCTCGAGGATTTCGTAGTTGTCGAGCAAGGCATCGTGCCGCTCATGCTGGAGATGATCGATGCCTTGGAACAGTTTATTCGTCTAGACATGCCCTTCCAACTCGATGAACGCAACGACCGGGTGGACCGGTTGCGCGGCAATATGGATAAGGCCGACATCACGGTCTCCGAAAAGTATCGCCAGATCATGGATGCCTACTTGATCGAGACCGATTTTGGCCGCACGACGGAGACCTATTCCGGAAACCTCAGTATCGACGGGGGCGAGACCCAAGTCGATTTCCTCCGGGTCGGTCGGATTCTGTTGGCTTACCAGACGCGCGATCGGGCGCGGAGCGGTTTTTGGAACAAACAAACGCGGCAATGGGAGGCGCTGCCGGACAGCTACCGTAATGATATAAGCCTCGGATTGCGCATCGCTCGCAAGCAGGCGGCGCCGGATTTATTACGCTTGCCAGTGCCGGCGGCGGGGGGGGAATGAACATGCAACGCATTATTCTCTTGCTAACTTTGCTGGTCACTTCCACCGCAATCGCTCAGGATAATCCGGCAACGCTCGATGAACTGTTGCGCGCCGTGCGCGTGGAAGGGCAACAGCGTAGCGCCGAGAGCAAGGCGCGCGAGCAACGCTTCGTCCAGGCCCGCGACCAGCAGCGGGCGTTGTTGCAACAGGCCACACGGTCGCTGAACGAGGAGAACGCGCGTAGCGATCGCCTAAAAATCTCTTTCGACGACAACGAGAAACAGTTAGGAGAGTTGTCGGAAACCCTCCGCGTCCGCGTTGGTAACATGGGTGAGTTGTTCGGCGTGGTCAGGCAAGTGGCAGGCGACTCTAAGGGAATAGTCGACACCTCGCTGGTCTCCGCACAGCTCCGCGAGCGCTCAGTGCTCGCCAACCGCCTGGCCCAGTCGAAGGGGTTGCCGTCGATGGGTGATCTTCGCGACCTTTACGTCTTGTTGCTGGAGGAAATGGCCGAGTCCGGCAAGGTTACCCGTTTCAATACCGAGTTGATTAGTGCCGATGGCGTGGCCAGTAATGGTGAAGTAGTACGGGTCGGCGTGTTCAATACAATTAGTGGTGATCGCTTCTTGAGCTTCGATGCCGACACCCAGAATTTG
>JAHEKG010000073.1:0-570 GCA_024638475.1 Rhodospirillales bacterium
CGGAATTGGTCTCTATTGACGGCTCCTTCAAAGTGGAGCGTGATGGCGACCGCAGTGGTGTGGTTTTTCCCGGCAACCAGCGTCAGGTGGGCGATGTTTTCCGCCAGGAGTTTTCTCTGGGTAATGCCGAAGATATTGGCGAGGTGGTGTCGGTCAGCTACGGCTATGGCTCCGACCCGGAGCTCGACCAATTGGTGCCCGAAGCGTTGGCCGACTACCTCTGCAACGATGATTGCGTCGTCATTGCGGAATACTCGCCCCTGGATCCGGAGGTATTCGAGTATAAGTATTACGCGCTTGACGTCGGGTTCTTCCTGGGCACGAATCCCGTGGACGAAGAGGTCGTATTTATCACGGGTTGCAGTTTCAATCCTGGTGTTTGCGAAAATCTGCCTGAAATCGACGACTAGAGGAGTCTGCACGCACCGGCGCTGGCATTCACGGCGCCGGTGCCGTTGCCGTTGCACTAGTCGAGGGCATGGGCTAGCTGAGCGTACGGCCGTTAGGAACAACAGCAGCCGCCAACGAGCTTTAAGGAATAATGTTTACGTGCCGGACTTGAGTAATTGG
>JAHEKG010000073.1:580-13133 GCA_024638475.1 Rhodospirillales bacterium
GCACGCACCGGCGCTGGCATTCACGGCGCCGGTGCCGTTGCACTAGTCGAGGGCATGGGCTAGCTGAGCGTACAGCTTTCTCATGGGATGGCTCCCTGTGGTCCGCTTTATTCCCATGAGAAAGCTGTACGCTCAGCTAACCGGACCACGTTACCGGGACCTTCGTTAGCTGGGAGTCCATCCGTTAGGAACAACAGCAGCCGCCAACGGGCTTTAAGGAATAATGTTTACGTGCCGGACTTGAGTAATTGGTCCAATGCCGCCCGAACCTCAGCATCCCACAGGGCCGCCACTTTCGCACCGGCGGGTAAATCGGTCCAGCCGCGCCGGTAGGCCACGATGCCATCACCGTCCACCACCAACAAGCCGGGAATGAACTTGACGTTGTAGTCCTCGGCTATACCATCGGCGTCGGCAATCGCGACCATCGGGAAGCCTAGGGAGGCGACGTAAGCCTTAGGGTCACCCTGACCGCGTTCCTTGGCGTTGAACGTAACGATCTTGACCCCGTGGTCTGCATAATCTGCTTGGATGCCCTCGGCAAAAGGCATGAAGGCCTTGCAGTAGGGGCACCACGTCGCCCAAAACACGAGAACGGCCGGCCTGCCGTCGATGACCTCCGGAAAGCGGACCGGTTGGCCATCCGCCAGTTCGACCCCGGTCCAACTGGGCGCCACATCGCCCGCGTCGACCGCTTGCGCGGCCGGCGCTGCGGTCACAGCAATGCAAATGAGTGCCACAAGTATTTTTGTCATTGTCCTAGCCCTATCAATCGCGAGGCCATCGGCTTCTTCAAGGCTACATTTAATCATACCCTCGCGAGTCCGACTACGGCTATTCGGACAAGTTCAATCAAAGTGTGACGATGATAAGGCAGCTAAGCGTATACGTCTTTCATGGGAATAAAGCGGACCGCAGGGAGCCATCCCATGAAAGACGTATACGCTTAGCTGCCCGGGACTATTGGTGCTTTTCTTCGTCCCAGGCGCCGACGGGTTTAGCCCCGAAGGCGGCGGGGTTAGTCTGTTGGGTTACGATCGGTAGGGTGGAGCCATCCGGGTCGAAAAACTTGCCGGAACCGGCAGGCGTTAAGTTGTCGATGATGTCCTTGAGGTAGCCAGCGCTTTCGCGCGCTTCGAACACACCCTTGTAGCCGTTGGCCTTCGACTTAACGAAGCCCGGATGCCCGCAAGCGACAATGATGCCTTGATCGGCCAGCATCAGCGACAGCTGCATCACCACCTGGTTAAGTGCGGACTTCGAACTACGATAAATAATGATGCCCGCGGGCGGCTTTGCGCCGATCCGGCTGGATACGAAATACATGATCTTGCGCTGCGACGCGGCTACGTTGTCGAGAAATGTCTCCGCCAGCTTCATAGGCGCCATCGAGTTAACGAGGAAGGCCTCGCTCCATGCTTCGTAGTCGGTATCGCCCACGCCGGTCTTAGGGCAATCGGTCTTCGCGGCATTCCCCAAAAGCACATCGATGGGCCGACCGCGAAGCTGCTTCCCCAGCGCTTCGATCGAAGCGAAATCGTCCAGCGCCATGCTAAACAATTCCAGCTGCTGGTCGTTTGCGGTAGCCAACGCGCGCAGTTCTTCGGCCGCGTCTAGGTTGCGAACCGTGGCTAGGACTTGCCAACCCGCATGTAGATACACTTCCGCAAACCCGAGACCAATTCCGCCATTGGCACCCGTCAATAACACTGTTGGCATGTCGACACCGTTCCCTTGCTCGTAGCCAAACCAGTATAGCGTCACCCACTAAGGCTTTTGCCGAAGAATCTCTCAGGACGACGGATTTTGGTTTCCACGGCGTCTACACAGAGAAGCAAGATAGGAGGAAGCTGTGATGAATACGAATACGCGCACGACGTGCGCATTGCTTGGGGTCGCCGCGCTGATGACGGCACCGGTAGCGCTGGCCGACGAGGACGAGGCGCCATTTGGTGCGGCGGTAGTGCTCATCGAATTGACCGATGAAGATATTGAACTGCAGATCTTTGCGGACGCATTCGATTGGACGCGTCTGGAGATCTTCGACCCTAAAGAACGTAAGGTCTTCGATGCCAAGGCGCGCGGTAGGCTCAGGCGCCAGGGCGGGCTAAGCGAAATGGCATTCGCATCGGAGCCCAGTCACTATCTGGTTGACGAGGACAATTTCGACGAGCCGGTCGAAGCTTTTCTCGCCCGTTGGCCGGAGGGTAACTACGAATTCGAGGGACAAACGACGGTCGGGGTCGAGTTGGAGAGCGAAGCCTACCTGTCCCACGTCCTCGCGGCATTGCCGGAAATCACCGCGCCCATGGACGGTGCGGTCGTCGACCCTGAGGCGACGCTGCTTATCGCCTGGGAGCCTGTGACGACCCGATTTATCGGCGCCGGGCCTGTGCAGATCATCGAGTATCAGGTGATCGTAAGCCAAGAGGAACCGGCCCGCGCAATGCCATGGATCGATGGAGGTACGCGGCGTGCATTGGTCAACCTGCCGGGGCACGTCACCGAGTTCAACATGCCCCCGGAAATGTTGGAACCCGGTGCGGTCTACGAGATCGAGGTGCTGGCTATCGAGGCTAACGGCAATGCCTCGATTGGCGTCGTCGAATTCGAGACCAGCGACTGATGCAAGCATTAGGCAGGGGCGGTAGCGGCCTGGCTGCCGCCCCACCCAGATCGGGTGGGATAGGGCCCTGTGGCCATGCTGTTACCGGGCGGTGGTTAAGTCCATTGACGATCTGCGCTGTGCTGTGCGCGACGGTGCTGAGCTGGACCCATTTTTTGTCACCGCCTCGCGATCCTGTCAGTGCGCGGTTGGATCACAGACCTTCATCGAAGGCAACAACTCAGGCAGTAGCGAGGAAGGTTTCGGTATCACTCGACGGGCTAACGGACGCCGATGCCAGCGCGCAGAGTCGGCCGCAGAATTCCGCAGCGGCGGCGGGGCCCGATCCCATTAACCGAGTATGGCCTCCTTACCCGCTATTCGAGCGTTACGAGGCGATCGCCGACCTAGGAGACTTTCGCGGACCGGTTGCCGAGCTCGCACTCGTGAGTTTGCTCTACGATGAACATCCGGGCATCCGTGAAGCGGCGGTAGAATCGCTGGGTTCGCTGAATAGCGCCGGCGCGACGCAAGGGCTGAGCTATGCCTTAACGGACGTGGACGTCCGGGTCCGAAGTACGGCGATAGACATGTTAGTCGAACTCGGCAGCCCCGATTCAATCAACGCGTTGGCCATCACCCTCAGCGATCCGGAGACCGATGTGCGCCTGACCGCCGTTAGCGAATTGGCCGATATTGATAGTCTGGCTGCGGCAACGATATTGCAATCGTTCTTGGCCGACAGTGATTCCCTCGTTAGAGAAATTGCGGCGGAGGCGTTGGACGGCGCGCCGTATTGACACAACCGGATTATGGCAACTGACTCGCGGCAGTTGCCCCGGACGTATCTGTGCCCGGGTGTTTCGCGCCAATTTGGAGTAGGGTTGGCAAAAGGCACGAATGGGGTGGCTAGGTGAGTAGTCGTACTTGGGCAGCGATACCCGGCATGCTCGCGGTAGCGATGCTGTTGACGTCCGATGGCGTGGTGCTGGCGGCAACGCTGGTATTGCAAGATGACACCGTCATTCACGGTGAAATCGAGGCCCTGCGAGAGGGCGTGTATACGGTAAAGACCACCTCTTTGGGCACGGTTCGCGTGCGCAAGGAGGATGTGCACACGATCCACCACGGCGCCAGTGCCAAACCGGCTTTAGCCGTTGGTTCGCCGACCCAAGGCGCGGGCCGGCAAGCGGCCGGCGTCGAGGCACTTCAGCACCAGGTGGCGGCGAATCCGGATCTATTGTCTATGATCGAAGCGCTGCAAAACGACTCCGAGGTGCAGGCCGTCTTGGCTGATCCGGAAATCATGCGCGCGGTGGCGGCGGGCGACTATGCAGCGCTGATGAACCACCCTAAGATCGTTGCGTTGACCAACAATACGAAGGTCCGCGAAGTCATCGAGGCAGCGAAATAGTCCGCGCTTCCCGAACGGCTGTTGCTAAGCAGGCTTCGTGGCGACGACGTTGGTGCGATTGAACCAAGCGCGCGGACCTTTTCGATTGACCTGAAAACCGACCTTGGCCATGTGGCCGAAGTAGTCCATGTCCTGATATTCGATTCGCCAGACCTCGTTGTTCCACCGGTGGTCTTTCCACAGCTGGTAGCTGTTGAAGGCGTTTTGCGGACGTCTGGGCTGGCCGCCGGTATGGAAATCGATAGGGACATACACCCCGCCAGGGCGCAGTACGCGGAATGCCTCGGCAATGACGTTTCGCGATGCCTCGGCCGGCATTTCGTGGTGCAAGATGTAAGACGCCACGATATCGAAGTGGTTGTCGGGAAAACGTGTGTCCTCGGCCAGCCGCTGTGCAAAGTTGACGTCGACATTTTCATCGACCGCGCGCATATGCCCGTAGCGGATCATTGGTGCGCCGACGTCAATGCCCCATACTTCCGCATCTTCATGCTGTTTCTTTAGGCCTACGGTCAGCTGCCCAATGCCGCAGCCCATATCGAGGATGCGCCTCACCCGCCCGTCAGCCGGTGCCGACACCTGGCTCGCAAGTTTGGCATGATGCTCATCCAGGTAGTTATCCGTCCCCCGTGCTTCGTAAAAAGCATTAGTGCCATAGTGATAAATGGCGCCCGCAAATGCGCCGCCGACGTAGCCACCGGGTTGCATGTGTATCTCGTGGCGGGTGTAGTCGGGGATGTGCATGTCCGGATTCAGTTCTAAGGTTCCGGGACCGCGCTTGTCGTACTGTTCAGGCTCCGCCAGATACACATCGCCCCGGTGGTTCTGAAACGAATCCCTAAAGGTCTTGTGCGCCATGCGCTGGGCGTCGATACGGACCCTCCCTTCCAGGCTGACGAGGGGATCGTTGCCGACCAGTTGGAAAATCCGCTCCAGGGGCAGGTCCTTGCGCGGATCCTCGCCGGCTTCGGTTAGGATTTGGTTGAAGCGCTCCCGGGAAGCGGACAGCAGTTTGCCGCCGCGCCAGTTGCGCACGCCGGTGAGGAAATCGTTGCGGCTTTCCGCATCTAGCGTGGGCAGTCGCTCGAGTTGACCGACCTTACTACGTGGTTCGATATCGATCGGCGTGTCGCCGGCCGGTATTTTTGCGTAAGCGGCCTTGGTGAATGCCACGGATAAGGCGGAAACCGCGCCCGCGAGGGAACCAAAAAGAGTTCGGCGATTTAGCATGGGTTTTCTCCTGCTGTGCTTCGCGACTTATTCGTCATGTTGACGTTTGGCGGAAGGTGACAAGTTGCCTTCCCGCATCAAAGGGCCCATGATCATTTCCACGAGGCGATCGCGTTCAGTTTGCCATTCTGCCTTGTCCTCGTCGGAGGGCATGTAGCTCTCGATCATTTCCTGAGTAACGCCCTTTTCCTGCAACAGGCGCTCGAGCACCAAAGTGCGCCGCCGGTTGGACCATGTTTCGGTGCCGAGCGCCAGGATGGCCGTGACGATGTTGTCGATCATCGGATCCTCGTAGAACCTGACTTTGTCTACATCCGACGCAATGAATTCTGTCGTGTAGGTTGAGGGATCGGTTTTCTTGAGTGCCATGTCTTGCTCCTACCAGTGCGGCGCGTGAAGGCCGTGGCCAAGACAATATTCTACGACGTATGCTCCTCGGATTCTGCCGTTTTTACACCTATTTGGCGTACTCGGCGACGATATCGGCCCAGGTTTCCGGCTGATCGTAGACGACCTGGTACGTACCGGTTTCCTCCATTTCTCGGTAGACGAAATCGGGACGGGCTTCGGCGACACGTTTGTCGCTAGGATGCACCATGTCACCTCGGTTCGAGATCACGTAGACGGGCATGCGGAGTGCCTCGATGGCCGGCGCCATGTCATAGGTGTACACGGCATTGTGGCCGAACCACTCTTTTTCGCCCGCCCAAAAATGCAGCAACACCGTCCAGTGGATGATTTCCGTGCTCGCTTCTCCGCTGACTTGAGCTAGCTTGTCCCACAAGGTCTTGAAGTGAGACCCGTCGGGCTGGATCGTCATCGGCAGGTGGCCCCGACTGAGCCGCTCGGCACGTTCTTCCGCGGTAAAGAAGGGAGTGCCGTGCACGATCAGTTTAGAGACACGTTCCGGATATCGGTGGGCGCAGGCTACGGCGACTGACGCGCCCGTATGGTGCCCGCAGATAATCGCTTTCTCTAACCCAAGGTGGTCCAGGAGCGGCGGCACCACCGTCGCGTATTGTTCCGCGCTCGGTGGCTCGTCGGGCCCATCGGACATGCCGAAGCCGGGTAAGTCCACGGCGATGGCACGTAGGCCGTGTTTCGCAAGATAAGGCATCGCGGGTTGGAACTGGCGCGAAGACTGCACCATCTGATGCAACAGGATGATGGCGGGCCCGTTGCCTTGGCTGATGTAATGGAGTTGGCCAAAGGGGCCGTCGAGGTAGGCTTTACGTAGCATGGTTAGCGGCCGTTTTCCTATGGATAACGGTGCTAATGTACCATTTGCCTCGGCATGTTATTTCGATCGGGAAAAATCGCCGGCGAATGATTGCCGGTTAAAGCCTAGTCCCGGGGCGAGTCCGTGTAGTGCAGCGCCATACCCACCATGGCCCGTACGCCGACCACCAGAGCATCTTCGTTGACGAAGAACAACGGCGAGTGGTTAGCCGCGGCTTGCAAGGGGCCCACCCCCGGGGCGTTGACGCCGAGCCCGACGTAAAGTCCTTGAACGCGTTCCTGAAAGTACGAGAAATCCTCCGATGCCATAATCGGACGCGCTGGGACCACGCGCTTTTCCCCGGCGGCCCAGCGCAGCGCGGGCAGCATGCGCGTTACCAGGTTGGGGTCGTTATAGGTGACCGGTGAATAGGGTTCGATCACGACTTCGGCTTCGGCACCCGCGGCCTTGGCAATCAGATCCGCTGTGCGGCGAATCCGATCGTGGAGATCGGCCTGCATGGGTCTATCGAAGGTGCGGATCGTCCCCTTGAGCTCCACGGTATCCGGGATGATGTTGCCGCGCACGCCGCCATGGATCGAACCGATCGTCACCACGGCGGGAGCTTTAGTGACATCCAATTGCCGACTAGGAATCGCTTGAATGGCGTTGATGATTTGCGCTGCCACCGGGATCGGGTCGACGCCCAGCCACGGAGACGAGCCGTGGGTTTGTCGTCCGGTTACTTTGATGGTCAGCCAATCGGCAGCAGCCATTGCACCCTCTGCCCGATACACGATCATTCCCACTGGAAACGGGAACACGTGCAGCCCAAAGATCGCCTCTGGGGCATTGTCGCCATCGAGAACGCCTTCTTCGATCATCAACTTGGCGCCGCCCTTTTCTCCCGCAGGCGCGCCTTCCTCTGCCGGCTGGAAAAAGAACTGAATTGTGCCCTTGATGAATTCGCGGCGCGCCGCGAGGACTTCGGCGGCGCCCATCAGAATCGCCACATGGGCATCGTGGCCGCAGGCATGCATGACGCCGACTTCTGCGCCGTCGTATTCGGCCCGCACCTTCGACGCGAAGGGCAAGTCCACCTGTTCGGTTACGGGTAAAGCATCCATATCGGCGCGCAGCGCGATCACGGGGCCGGGCTGTCCGCCCACAAGTGTGCCGATAACCCCTGTATGGGCAATGCCGGTGCGGACGTCGAGTCCTAGCCTGCGCAGGTGATCGGCCACCAACGCCGCCGTACGAAACTCGCGGTTCGAGAGCTCGGGATGCTCATGAATATCACGCCGCCAGGCGATGACTTGGGGCTCGACGGCATTGATAGCAGCGTCCAGTCCCGCCTCTTGAGCGGCCACTGTAGCGCTCAGGCATATTGCGGCTAGCGAGCCGATACCGAGCCATTTAGCCGTGGAACGGGTTGTAGAGTTCAAGGTTTTCGTTTCCTTTTCTGCTTAGCCTACCGCAGTCGACTGCCTTCGAGAACCGGAAACTCGAACGATGCGATATGCTTGGTACTGCTCGCGGAGGAGTGACCACCTTGACCGCAGAACCCACAGCGGTAGCAATGAGCCTCGAATTTGTGCGCGCGCTCGACGACGCGAAATTGGACGAACGCACAGCACGGCTGCGCGAGTTGGTGACAGCGGACGCAACCTGGTGGATCGATACCGGCAAGGATCGATTGGCTGGGAGGAGAGGATACGATCCTGGCCCTGACCGGCCTTGGCCGCTGCATGGCACTATGCCCATGGCAGAGAAACTCGATTTGGTCAGCCGGATTGGTCTGGAGATTTTTCCGCAGGGGTTGGGCCGGCGAATCATTTCGCGCGCTTTCGGCAACCAACACGTGGCACTCGTTGAGGCTCAAGGCGATAGCATGCATGTGAGCGGTAAGGCGTACCGCAACCGTTATGCCTTCGTCATCGATGTGGATGTGGCGGGTGTGCGCTCGGTCCGCGAGTATCTCGATACTTTACACGCTCAAGATGTTTTCGGTGGCGATCGCGTTACCGTCAGGTCCGTGGCGCCAAGACTGAAAGTTGGGGTACCGGTGAAGCCGGGGAATGAACCTGAGCGCTTGGCACTTGCGCTTTGGCCCGCGCTTGCCGACGGCGACATCGAGGCCTTCGGTGCACTGTTCGCCCCCGATGGCACCTGGTGGACCGATACGGGTACCGATCGTGATCGCGGTGCCTTTGACGGCAGCGGCGGGCCTGCCAATGGCTGGCCGCTGCACGGAGTCATTCCTATCACCGCAAAGCTCGATTACATGCAGTCACGAATGGCAGCCGGCTACGCAGGCGCAAGCGTTGTCGTTACTCCGGTACGAATTTTTAGCGAAGGCGAGTTGGTGGCGCTAGAGGCCGAGAGTTATGCCGAACTCAGCAGCGGGCTCATTTATCAGAACCGCTACGTATTCGTCATAGAAACGCATGCTTCGAAGATCCGCCAGGTTAGAGAATACTGCGATACCCTGCACGTGATCGATGTGACCGGCGTGAAAAAGAGGGCGAAAGGCTGAACGCAAAAATCTTCACGGTTTTCGCTTACCAGGTGCCTTGGTCCGGCATGGAGATCCAGGGTTCTTCTGGGGGTAAAGGTTTACCCTGTTGCAGCAATTCGAATGAGATCCCGTCCGGTGATTTAACGAAGGCCATGAAGCCGTCTCGTGGCGGCAGGTTGAGGGCCATGCCCTTGTCCAGGAGTGCGCGACAGGTCGCGTAGATATTCTCGACCTGGTAGGCAACGTGGCCGAATCCCTCGACTTTCCGGCGATACGCGGGGTCGTGGTAATAGATGAGTTCTATCTGCGCGTCCTCGTCATCCGGCATCGACAAGAAGACGAGGTCGCAGGGTCGTTGGCGGCCTTGGATACGGCGGCGTTCGACCATCCCCAGGATTCCGCAATAGAAGTCGAGCGCGGCCGGTAGGTCGTTAACCCGGATGGCGGTGTGGAGGTATTTCACAGCGTAACCATAACCAAATCGGCGCCAAAATAGGCTAAACGGAAGATCTACCGTTCAGTAGACTAAGATACCAGCCGATATACTGCCTACGTTGGCCCAAGTAAAAGGGCAATAATAGTGGCTATAACAAGACGGCGCCGCCGCTGTTGCCGACAAACCTAGAAGAGGGAGTCCTGTGAACTCACAGATTGAATACGATGCCGTGGGCCTTGCGGAGTTGGTTGCCGGCGGCGAAGTGACGCCACTGGAACTGCTGGAGGGCGCGATTGAGCGGGTCGCCGAGGTAAACCCGGCAATCAACGCGGTCGTCACCCCCATGTACGACCAAGCGCGTGCCGCGATAGAGGCCGGCATTCCGTCGGGTCCGTTAACGGGTGTGCCTTTTCTGCTAAAGGACTTAAGGGCATTATATGCCGGCGTGCCGACGACCTCCGGGAGTCGGTTCTTCAAGGATTACATCCCGGATCACGACAGCGAGCTCGTCACCCGCTATAAGCAAGCTGGGCTAGTTATTTTCGGTAAAACCAATACGCCCGAGTTCGCGTGCTGCCCCAGTACCGAGGGTGTCCTGTTTGGTCCGACAAAGAATCCTTGGAACACCGAGTACAGTGCGGGTGGATCGAGCGGTGGTGCGGCGGCTGCGGTGGCGGCGCGAATTCTACCGGTTGCGCATGGCTCCGACGGCGGCGGCTCTATTCGTATTCCGGCGGCCTGTTGCGGGGTATTCGGCTTCAAGCCAACCCGGGGGATGAATCCATCCGGCCCGGACTACGGCGAGGCTTGGAACGGATTGAGCTCAGAGCATGCATTGACCGTGAGCGTACGCGACAGCGCGGCGCTGTTGGATATTACCCGCGGCGCCTCGCCCGGCGATCCGTATGCCGTGCCGGTCGTCGAGCGCCCCTTTCTGGAAGCCATTAAGCGTCCTCCTGAACGTTTGAAGATCGCTGTACAACGCGAAGCGCTAAACGGTGCCCCGGTAGCACCGGAATGTATCGCTGCCGTTGACGAGGCCATCGAACTCCTGACGGATCTCGGGCACGTCGTGGAGGAAGCGGTGCCCAACTACGATGTGGCCCGAATCGGCGCCGCTTATCCCGTGTTGATCGCCGCCAATGTGCAAGGTGCCATCGACCAGCGCGCGGAAGAGACGGGTATGGAGCCCAATACCGAGGTGATCGAAAACGTCATTCATTTTCTCGCCGCCATCGGCCACGACCGTAATGCAGCCGACATGGCGCGGGCGATTTGGGCCATGCATGCAACGGGACGAGAGGTCGCGCCATTTTTCCAGCAGTACGACCTATTGCTTTCACCCGTTGTCGCGACACCACCGCCGCTGCTCGGGGTTTTGGATACCAGCAAGCCGGATATAGATGCCTATTTGAAGGCCGTATTCGAATTCATTCCGTTTACTGCACTGGCCAATATCGCGGGAACGCCGGCGATGAACATACCCTTTGCATGGACCGACAAGGGTTTGCCAATCAGCGTGCATTTCGCTGCCGGATTCGGCGCCGACGGCCGATTGTTCTCCCTCGCCGCCCAGCTCGAAGAGGCGCGCCCCTGGGCGGATCGCCGCCCACCGGTGTGTGCGTCGTGACCATAGATCAGAGGAGGTTGGCCACCCATGAGATTTAGTATCGCCCCTGCCTTGCAGAAGATCGTCGATGGTAAGCGTCAATTGGACGTGGAGGGCTTCCTTGCCGAGTGCAAGACGGCGGAGGCCGGTGGCTGGTTAGGCGCTTATTCCGGCGAGAAGCATATTGGCGACACGACCTACACAACCAACGCGCTAATCCCGTGTGTTTTGGGCTTATCGGAAACCAGCAAACTCAAGTTTGGCACCTCGGTGACGGTCCTGCCCACGCAGCATCCCGTGCGAGTAGCCGAGGATGCGTGTCTCGTCGATGCGATGTTTCCCGGCCGCTTTCGCCTGACGGTCGGGGTCGGCTATTTTCAGGGCGACTTCGATCCCTTCGGTATTTCGCTAAGACAACGCAAACGCTTGATGGATCAAGGTATGGAAGTGATTGCGGCGCATCGCGCCGGTCGCTCCATGCAGCTCGAAGGCCCCTGGGCGGGGAACGTCCCACCGCGGGATCCCGCGCTGGGGCGAGATCAATTAGAGGTGTTTATTGGTGCCTGGAGCGTGCCCGGCGTCAAGCGCGCGGCGCGGACGGCGGACGGGTGGGTCACAGACCCCATTCGGAGTGGGCGCTGGGTCGCTCATTTAGCCGATGTTTACAAAGCAGAATGCGAAAAATTGGGTAAGCAACCCCGCATTGTGCTGTTCAGAGAAGCGTGGATGGAGGAGACGGACGCTGCCGCTCGGGCTACCTATGGTCCGCACGTGCTGGGCTATTCAAGAGTCTACTTCGAGCGGGGCAACGCCTATCATGAGGATTATGACCCGTGGCTGAAGGATGTCTCGAGCGCCGCGGATTTGACACTCGATCATGCCTTGCACGATCGGGTGTTGTGTGGCTCGCCACAGACTTGGTGTGAACAGATCGAACAATGGCAGGAGGTGTTGGAGCCTGAAGAAATCTTGGTTCGCATGCGTCACTTCCAGGGACCAAGCCTTCAGCAAACCTTGGAATCCATTCGAGCGGTCAGCGATGAAGTGATTCCAAGGTTCAGTTAGTGGCTAAACTTACCAGCCGGGAAGTCCCGGTCAGCCGTCGCGCCGATGGCGAACCGTGGAAATTCAAAGTTGTGACCATCGAAGGCTCCTCGCCGGGTCCCGTTACCGCGTTCGTCGCCGGCGTATTCGGCGATAAGCCCCTGGCCACCATGGCGCTATGGGCGTTGGCCCGCCGGCTCGAGGCGGAGAAAGATCTGCGCGGCAAGGTCGTGTTGATTCCGGCAGCCAATCCGTTCGCCTTGGAAACGGGCACTCGCGTAAGCCCCGATCATTTATATCTAAATCGAGTTTTCCCGGGTGCAGATAAGGGCTTTGTGAGCCAACAGCTGGCCCATGCGCTGTTGAGCGAGTTGCTCGCCGAGACCGATTGCGTGGTGGATTTACACTCCGGCACACCCACCATGTCGTTGTGGTATTCCTACGATTACGGTGACCTGGAGTTTTCGGCATCGTTCGG
>JAHEKG010000339.1 GCA_024638475.1 Rhodospirillales bacterium
TCAGCTTCGTCGCGGGTCGGTCTGGTCACAATTCAGGCTCCAATGAGGGAATGTACTCCCGGGGGCGCCGTGCCCGAGGGGGGCTCGGGTACGGGCATGTCAATTCCCCGGGAGTATATTGGTTATTCGTTGCCGGTCGCTATTCGGATTCAGGGCTGACCGACTTAGAACAACTTCTTGGCCATACCGAGAATATCGTCGGCCATGGACCCGTCGCCGTCGGCGTCCAAGAAGCCCGATAGCAGTCCGCCGGCCTTCGCCGTACCCCCACCCAGCATACCGGCGAGTTCGCCGCCGCTCGACTGTTTGGAGAGTGACCCCATGGCAAGCCCCGCAACCATTGGCAACATCTTTTTCAAGATACTGCTATCAATACCGGTGCTTGCGGCGGCTTCGCTGGCTACCTGCCGGCTGGTTGCCTTGCTGCCCAACAGGTGGCCCAGAATCTTGTTGCCGTCGGTGATCGCCGAGGATTCACTCAGCTTGGTCGGTTGATCGACATATTGTTCGTGCTTGCCCTTGCTCAAGGCTCCTAGGAGAGATTCTAAGCCACCTTGTTTGGCGACGTTGTTTTTCATTCCAGCGGTGAGGGCCGGCAATAGCTTTGCCACGGCGGCACCGGTTTGGGCATTGCTAAGGCCGAAATTTTGGGCGAGCGCCTTGACCGCGCCGCCATCGTTTGCCTCCAATACTGCTTTCAAAAGACTCATCACTATCTCCGTTAGGGTTGTTGCCTGGGTCTGCCGCAATTGGGCGGCGAAACACTATAGAGCTTGTGGCCGACTTTTGGCACCCCGGCCGGGTCCTTTTGCCGTCGCCGTGGGCTCGCCGGTTGTTATAATCCCGGGCCCACTTACTCCTGGGTTGCCTTACATGGAAGCTAATAAGCCGCGGGATTTCATCCGTCAGGCCATCGATGCCGATCTCGCTGCGGGAGCCAACCAGGGTCGTGTGGTGACCCGTTTCCCGCCGGAACCCAACGGCTACCTGCACATTGGGCACGCGAAATCCGTTTGCCTCAATTTCACGGTTGCCGCCGATTTCGACGGCCATTGCTTCCTGCGGTTCGATGACACCAATCCCGATAAGGAGGATTCGCGTTTCGTCGATGCCATCAAGGAAGACGTGCATTGGCTGGGCTTCGATTGGGGCGACCGCTTGACCCATGCGTCCGATTATTTCGAGTCCCTGTTCGAGTCCGCCGTCACGCTGATCGAGGCGGGTAAGGCCTATGTTGACAGCTTGACCGCGGAGGAAATCCGCACTCACCGTGGTACTTTGACCGAGCCCGGTAAGAATAGCCCCTACCGCAACCGGAGCGTGGAGGAGAACCTAGATCTGTTTCGGCGAATGGCGGCGGGCGAATTCGAAGACGGCGCGCACGTATTGCGGGCGAAGATCGATATGGCTTCACCCAACATGAACTTACGGGACCCGGCGCTGTACCGTATTCGTAAGAGTCGCCACCAGCGGACCCAAGATCGCTGGTGCATATACCCCATGTACGACTTTGCGCACACGCTCTCGGATGCGCTCGAAGGGACCACTCACTCGCTTTGCACGTTGGAGTTCGAGGATCATCGGCCGCTTTACGAATGGTTCCTGGACCAGCTGCCAATGGCGAACAGGCCACGGCAAATTGAGTTCTCCCGCCTGAACTTAGCGTTTACAGTGACCAGCAAGCGCCTGCTAAAGCGTCTTATCGACGAGGGTCATGTCCAAGGCTGGGATGATCCACGCATGCCGACCCTTGCAGCGCTTCGCCGGCGCGGCTATACGCCAGAGTCCATCGTCGATTTTTGCGCGCGCGTGGGGGTCACTAAGAAAGATACCACTATCGAACTTGGGGCATTGGAGAATTGTTTGCGTGAGGATCTCAATGAGCGTGCTGAACGGCGGGTGGCCGTATTGGATCCGATCAAGGTCGTCATCGAGAATTTCCCCGACGGCGAGACCGAGTGGTTGCCGGCCGCCAATCATCCCAACCGTCCCGAACTAGGGGAACGCGATTTGCCGTTTTCCCGCGAACTATGGATCGAACGCGACGATTTCATGGAGGATCCGCCGCGCAAGTTCTTTCGTCTCAAACCGGGCGGCGAAGTCAGGCTCCGCTATGCTTACATCATCAAGTGTGAGGAAGTCGTCAAGGACGCGGCCGGGAAGATTAGCTACTTGCGTTGCAGCATGGATGTCGACACACGTAGCGGTAGCGGTCCGGCTGCCATGCGTAAGGTCAAGGGTACGATCCATTGGTTGAGCGCCGCCCACGCGAAGCCGGCGGAGGTTCATTTGTACGATCGTTTGTTCAAGGTGCCCAATCCGGCCGCCGGGGACGATTTGGCCGCGGACCTGAATCCAGACTCGCTAGTCGTTCGCAGCAACGCCTTCGTTGAAGCCGCGCTCGCCGATCTTACCCCCGGGGTACCGGTGCAGTTCGAACGGCTAGGCTACTTCGTTACCGACCCCGACGTTACCGCAGGCCTTCGTTTCAATCGCGCGGTGACCCTGCGCGATACCTGGGCCAAGCTGGAGCGCCAACTTCTGCAGTCCGAAACTTAGTCCGAGGTAGTGGGGCGGATGACCACTTTTGCGGAGGTTTGACGGGCCAGTAGATCCGCGGCGCGGCCGCGGTTAGCGGCAATCTCGATCAGGTTATGGGCATTGACCAAGGCTATTAGCCCGCCTGCCGGTGCGTCCGAATAGGTACGCCCGATCGCAATACGCCGCCGCTCGCCCAGGCTGATTTCGCACTGCGGCCACCGATAGAGGTGCTCACCGGGTAAATTGGTGATCAAGTTGCCGAAACGGTCGGTTACCAAGACGCTGCCGCAGATTTCCAGATCGCTGACCTTGGGCGTGATGATGTCGAGCCGGCGCACGTCGTTGATGCTTGGACCCAGTTGTTCAAACACCAGCGTCCCGCTGACCAAGGCGGCCGCCAACGGGGCAAACAGATCTCGGCCGTGAAAAGTGGCGCTGGGCGGCAACCCGACCGCGTCGAGTGTTTCTTGCGAGACCTCCCTAATATGGGCGGCCTCTTCGGCCTCCAACAACGGGGTAATCAAGCCGTTGTCCGGCGCGAGCACGACCTGACCTTGCACAGCCACGCCAATAATGCGGCGCGCGGTGCCGACACCGGGATCGACGATGGCCACATGCACCGTGCCGGTGGGAAAGTATCCCAGCGAACGTTGTACCCAGAAGCCCGCTACGGCTGGCGCGAAGAGCGGTAT
>JAHEKG010000340.1 GCA_024638475.1 Rhodospirillales bacterium
GGAGCCGCGCGCTGCACTACATCGACCGACGACCACTGTTCGTTGTAACGCTGACGATCTACGCGGCCGCGTCACTATCCTGGCTTTTAGCGGGCCCCGAGGAATCGCTGGCCGTCTTCGTGCTGCGCGGCGCCTTCGTCGGTGCGGCCGGGGGCGGATCCATCCTGGTCGCGTTGGCCATGCTGACCGATACCATCGAATACGATCGGCTGTGCTCCGGCCAACGCCGAGAGGGCGTGTATGTGGGCGCGTTCGAGTTCATGCAGACCACGGCGTTTGCCCTGGGGCCGTTGATCGCGGGTTTCGCCTTTAGCGCCGCCGGTTTCCTGCCTGGCGAAGGCGATGCGGCACTCCAGCCGGCGGCTTCGCTGCTCATGATCACACTGGCTATGGCGGTGGCCCCCGCCGTTTGCTGCGTTGGAGCCATGTTACTGATGGCCGCCTACCGCCTCGACAAAACTAAGCTGGCCGATGCGCGAGCCAGTGCCCCGAATTTAGCCGCAGGCGTTACTTGAGGAACTCGCGCAATGCCTTGGCGATTATCGGCGAACCCACGTCGAACACGTCGCGGTCAAGCTCAGGTAACTCAACGATCGTTACATCTTTGATGAACCCTGCGGCGCGTTTTGCGTTTTCCAAGAGTGTTTCGTGCGGCTGCAGAATCATGACCGGCTGGGTAATGAGCGGGAAGCGCACTTCCACCTCATAGGTCCAAACCCCGTTGTAGGGCCACCAGTAGCGATCCAGCGTCTTGCCCTTCTCCACGAACAACTGGGAAGCGCGCCTTAACGATACGCGGGGGTCACGGTTGGTGACGACGAAATTCCAAAGCCGCCGTAAGTTACCCAAGATTTCTTCGCCGTCCTCGGTGAGCTTGGGGCCGGCGGCAATTTCGTCGAGCTTCTTCTGCCGTTCCTGGGGTGGCCGATACGGAATACCCGACATGACGAGGCGACCGACCTTTTTACCCTGAGCGATGGCCAGCTCCGCGCCAAGAAAGGTGCCGGTGTGATAGCCGAAGACGTCCACGGGCTCGCGGACGCCGAGTGACAAGCCCTCCATGCCGTCGGCAAATGCCGCGGCATAGCCGGCCATATCCAGTGGCTCCGGTGGCCAGTCCGACATCCCGTTGCCGGGGGTGTCGAATGCCACGACCTCGCGGTCCGTGGCCATTGCCTGCACCAAAGCCTCGTATTCAACGGAAGAAGACGGATTTTGATGAAGCAAGACCAGGGGCGGCTTACTCGTCGGTCCCGTCGCCGGTACGGCGCGAATAAAATGTAATTGACCGAAGCGACAATCGGTATAGCCGCGTTTGGCCACCACCCGCTTGTTCGACTGAGTCTCCGCGCTGGCAGCCAGCGCCTTCGACCACTTCGTGTCGGCCAGGAAGCCTAGGCTAAGGCCGGCAGCCAAAAAACTTCTTCTTCCGATGTTGTTCAACGTTCACGCTCCTTTACAAACTCCGCTACGGCGTCCGCCCACGCTTCCGGCATCTGATCGACGATGTCGATGCCGCCGCCATCGAGCGCCTTGAAAGAAAAGTCCGGGCGCAGCTCCCGCGCCATCAGCGCATTCTCGTAAATTTGGTCTCCCGTGTTGGTCAGGATCAACGTCGGCTGGTTGATTCGCGCCAAGGCCGCGGTGTGATCGTAGAGGAACGCCGCATGATGGCCGATCCAGAATGGTGCATAGCCCTGGAATTTCTCAACTACGTAGCGGGTAATGGTTTTAGGATCCCCATCCTCGTAGAACGCGTGCCGCTCTAGATACGACTGTTGCAAATGACTTCCATCGGCATGGAACACAAAGTCGATTTCGGCGTCCTTGACGTATTTCAGGAACTCCAGCCGGGTTTCCTCGCTCATGGGCAGCGGGCCGTTGATGATCAGCTTGCGCACCCGATCCGCGAATTGCAGCGCGACCTCGGTGGCCACCATGCCACCGGTGTGATGACCGAGCACATCGGCCGTTTCGAGACCGAGACGGTCCAGTACCGGCGGGATGGCCGCCGCCCAGTCCTCGACCGTCGGCACGAAGGGCAGGGGGTCCGATTCGCCGAAACCGGGCGTATCCACGCCGATGGCGCGGATTCCCCGCCGGTGCAGGGGCTCATAGACATTAGTGAACTGCCGCGACGTTTGCGGCGCCTGATGGCACAACACGAGCGGGATACCCTCGCCGGTATCGCGAAAATGGACCTGGCCATAGGGCCCCTCGGCGTAATCCCGGCGCGGGACGAACGCTACGTTCAGGGGGCCGGATCGCAACGCGTACGGGTTTTTTTCAGCGCGCGTTTGGTTCGACACAGTACACTCCTTGGGTCGCTGTGCGATGGGCCACCAGCCTCAACACGCCGGCCGCAGCTTCCTTATGCGACCGCGTATTTCACCGACCGGATATCTCGTCGTTGCAAGGTTGATGTAGAGGAGATTCTGCACCAAATGGGCGACTTCTCCCAGCGACAACGTGCGTTGTCCTTCCACGGGAGACTTAAAGCCCGCCGGCGCTGCGTCAAACAAGGGCGGCGCCTCGCCTTCCGCCGGAACCGGCCCATGGATGCGCAGGCTGGTGGCTTGGCTCGTCAGATTTTCGAAACTCACCCGCCACGAGAAGTTTAGGGTGTCGCGCTCGAGTACGAATTCGCCGCGCCCGACACCCGGGCTGTCCGTCGGCGCCCGTTGCCCATGGTCGGAAAGCTCGGCGGAAAAGCGGATGGGTGGCCCGGATCTATCGTCGGGATTCGGTGAGAAATGGGCGCAGGACAAATCGCCCCCCGGCTCGGCGCCCAGTGGGCCCGTGACAAGAAACACGGCCGCGAGCAAGGCGCGGCCCGCGCGCAACCGCGGTTGCTTCCCTCGCGTCATGTCACCCCTTTCCCACATGGCCGGGCCAGATTAGTCCAGATAGTTGAAGGGCACAACTTCATGGCCCACAATGACAAGCACCTGGTCGAGCCCGAAAAACCGTGACAAGAGCCCTGCTGTTAGCCTCGATAATTGCGCTGTCCTGGGGGCCGGTTCGCGCGGCCGCCGAGCCGCAGTCCGTCGCGTTTGTGGTCACCCGGTGGAATACGGCGATGTACGAAACGCTGTTCATGGATGAGTGCCCGGAAGGGCCCACCCCCGGCAATCAAGAACTCTGGGAGGCAACGATTCCGCCGGAAGAGCGCCGCTCTTATCCGACGCGGTTGGTGACTCAGCAGCGGCATGTGAACTACCGT
>JAHEKG010000341.1 GCA_024638475.1 Rhodospirillales bacterium
GTTACAGGGCGCGTGACTGTCGATCTCCATAGCCGGGCCAAAGGTTTCGACCTCCACCGCCGCCACGTCCGCTTCAATAATTTTTTCGGCGGCGATTAGCTCACCAACGGCATCGTTGACGCCGTGCAGGTGCGCACAGCTCGGATGTAGCTTGAAGTAACCGTTCAACACTTCGTAGCTCGTCCAGCAATCGGCATCGACGCCTTGTACCAATAAGTCGGGCACGAAAGCTTCGCCCAGGCGGGGACCGTAAAAGTCGACCAGGCTGCCGGTGCGTGGGGTTAAACCAGCGGCGGATCCCTCCGCAACCGCCAGCGCCGTGGTGGTGGCGAGCGCGGGATAAAGGTGATGTAAGGTCGCGCCCTCCATCGTGGTAAACCGGTCAAAAAACAAACCCATAGATGCCGCGCCGTCGATGCTACCCGCGATGACCGTCTCATCCCCCGCCGATAGCAGGTGTGCCGCCGCCGTTGCCGCACCCAGCGTCGCCCAATTGCCCGTGTCGTGGAGCCACGGCAGCACGCCGCCGAGGGCAATTCCGATCCGGGCACCCACCTCATAGCCGGCCACGAATGCCGACAGCAAAGCGCCGGCGTCGGCACCGTCGCGCTCGGCAATCGCCAGCGTCACCGGCACCAGTTGGCTTGCCGGATGGCCTTTGGCGAGCGCGTGACCGTCTTGCAGTTGCAGTACGGTGATATTGGCCGCGTTGAGCAACACAGCATCGCGCATCGCCACGCCAGTACCCGTGCCAACGAGCGTGGCGGGCCCCGTAACCGGCGCAACCTGCTGGACCAGCCCGTGCATGTCGCGATGTAGGCTACCCGCAGCGATGACACCCAGCGCATCGAGGAACAAATCGATGGCCATTTCGCGGACCTGCGCGGGCAGCGCTTGCCAGCGGGTCGTGGCGGCCGCCTTGGCCAACGCCGGTGTTAGGTTGCTTTCGTCAGGACGGCCCACCGCAACCCTTAATCGTTGGTTTAAGTCACCACAAACTATCATCGGCAACAGACCAGAATCAATGCCGATAGGCACAAATGGCGAGTGAGGTGTAGCATGCATGCGGGACTGCCTGCAGACCGAGGAGAATTCAATGCCCGCCCTGTTAATCGCCGACATCGATGTTCACGACGCAGATCGTTACGCTGACTATCGCAGTGCCAATCCGGCCATCGTCAACAAGTTCGGCGGCCGGTACGTCGCACTGGGCGGAGAGGTCAAGGTGCTGGAGGGCGATTGGCAGCCCCGCCGGACTATCGTCATCGAATTCCCGGACATGAGCGCCTTGACCGCATTCTATGAATCCGAGGAATACGGGAAGCTGCGGCCAATTCGATGGGAAAGCGCTGATTCCCGTCTCGTGGCGATAGAAACCTTAGCGGAGCCGGTCGATCGCCCGTAACCTATCTATTAGGCGTGGGTGGGTGGCCGGCAGCATCGCCCTTGCGTGACACGGCCGGTCCAAACCGGATAAGCTGATTCGGTTTTGAGCATCGCAGATGGCAATGAACCACTGGAAGGACTATGGGGCTGACGGGCTCTATGACGAATTGATCGATTCTGCGGGCAACCCGCGCCCCGCGGCCGCAACCCTGATCGCCCGGCTAGACTCGTTAACCGGCCGCAAGCTCGCCGCCCGGCAGCAGTCCGCGGAGCGCGCCATCCTGGAAATGGGCATCACCTTTACCGTCTATAGCGAGGGCCAAAACATCGATCGCGCCTGGCCCTTCGACGTCATCCCCAGAATCATTGCCGCCGAGGAGTGGAGCGATATTCAGCGCGGATTGGAGCAGCGGCTCACGGCCCTGAATCGGTTTATCGACGATCTGTACCACGATCAAGAAATCCTCGCCGCGGGCGTTGTGCCGCGTGATTTGATCGAGTCATCGCCGGATTTCCGTAGTCAGTGCCGGGGAGCGAACCCGCGCTACGGCGTGTGGGCCCATATTTGTGGTACCGACCTGGTACGTGACGGCGACGGCACCGTCTACGTGCTGGAAGACAACCTGCGAGTGCCGTCGGGCGTGTCCTACATGCTGGAAAATCGTGGCGTCACCAAGCGCGTTTTCCCAGAGCTTTTTCGCAATCAGGTTATTGCACCGGTAGACGACTATCCATCCCAGCTTTTCGACACCCTAGCGGCGCTGGCCCCTCGACAATCGGACAACCCGAGGGTGGTGGTGCTGACGCCCGGTATTTTCAACTCCGCCTATTTCGAGCATGCGTACCTAGCCCAACGCATGGGCGCGGAGCTAGTCGAAGGCGGTGACCTGGTCGTCGAATCCGACGACTGCGTTTATATGCGCACCACCGAAGGCCTTGCTCGGGTGGACACCATTTACCGGCGCATCAACGACGACTTTATCGATCCCGAGGTATTTAGGGAAGATTCTATTCTGGGCGTATCCGGTCTCATGCGCGCTTGGCACGCGGGCAACGTCGCCCTCGCCAACGCACCCGGCGCCGGCGTCGCCGACGACAAAGTCATCTACAGTTACGTGCCGGATATCATCCGCTTCTATCTCGACGAGGAACCGCTGATCCAGAATGTACCCACCTGGCGCTGCTCGGATCCTAAGGAATTGGAGCACGTTTTGGCCAACATCCACAACTTCGTGATCAAGCCCGCCAATGAATCGGGCGGTTACGGCATGTTGGTGGGGCCGCATGCGACGCAACGGGAGCGAGAGGAGTTTGCCGCGAAAGTCAGCGCCGACCCGCGAAATTACATTGGCCAGCCAACGTTATCCCTCTCCACGGTGCCGACGGTCTGCGACGACCGCATCGAACCGCGGCATGTCGACCTGCGCCCATTTATTCTCCAGGCGCGGGAGACCGCAGTTACTTCCGGGGGCCTGACGCGGGTGGCGCTGCGCAAAGGATCGCTGGTCGTGAACTCTTCCCAGGGCGGCGGCAGCAAGGACACCTGGATCGTGGCGGAAAACGACTGATGCTGTCGCGAGTCGCAGAGCGGATGTATTGGGCCGGCCGCTACCTGGAGCGCGCCGAGAACAGCGCCCGCCTCGTCGACAGTTACGATAACCTTCTCTTGGACCTTCCGCCAGACGCGGGTGTGGATTGGCGCCGGCTATTACAAATCGCGGATGCGGAACAGGAATTCGAGCAACGCGGCGAGGCGCCCACCGAACGCAATATCTTGGGTTTCCAGCTGTCGGATGTGGATAACTCGGGCTCGCTGTATTCGTCGCTGGCAT
>JAHEKG010000074.1 GCA_024638475.1 Rhodospirillales bacterium
TCCGGCCGCGCGGAATCGCCGCAACAACTCGCTGCGCGCCGCGTCTCCTTGCACGTAGGTCGGCAGGTCATCTCGGAAGTCCTGGCCTTGCAACCATTCGTTCGCCGCGGCCAGCGCCCGGTGACTAGTGAACAGCACGAATACCCCGCCCCCGCTACCCTCAATCACCGGCCAGACTTTCTCCATGAGCTGGGCGGTGTAGTCTCGGGCTGATGGCTCCGGCAGGTCTTCAAGGAGCATCAGCCGTGCGTTCTGCTCGTAGTCGAAGGGGCTAGCCAGTACGCGCTGGCGAGCGTCCGTCACGCCGACGCTTTCAACGAACAGATCAAACGACTCGCCAACCGCTAACGTCGCCGATGTAAAGACCCAGGTCCCGCCCTGAGCTTCTATTCGGCTGCCTAGAGTGCGGCCAACTTGCAAGGGCGTTTGATGTAGCGTGAAACGCCGTTGGCCGATGTCGACCCACTTGAGCCATTCTTCGTGATCCCGCGACAACAATTGCTCCAGGACGTCCGCAAGCTGACTCGCCCGCTCGAAGCAGCGCAGCAGCCCGGCGGACGCCTCGGGAACGGCATGCAGTCCTGCCACCAAATCGCCCAAGGTCTCCTCAATGCGAGTCAGCCCCACGTGCAAATCCGGCGGCATATCGGCCCAGCCAATGCGTCCATTGCCGCGCGCGCCGACCGCACTGTCCCCCAGCGCTTTCTGTAGCGCCGCCGCGAGCGGGTTCAGCGTTTCCGCCGCCGCCTGGGCCTCGGTGATGACGTCTCCGGCCAAGACCTCGAGCTGGCGGCTGCTACACGAGTTGCTGAAGAATACCTGTGCCAGATCGGGCAGCTGATGGGCCTCGTCGACGATGATCGCTTCCGCACTGGGCAACAGTTCGCCAAAACCCTCTTCGCGCAATGCCATGTCGGCTAGGAGCAGATGATGATTGACCACAACCACGTCTGATTCCTGGGCCCTGCGGCGCGCTTCGAACAGGTGGCACTCGGAAAAGTGGGGGCATTGGCTACCCAGGCAATTATCCTGGGTCGACGTCACCATGCCCCGCAATGCGCTGTTCTCGTCTAGTTCCGTGAGTTCTGCAAGGTCGCCACTCTTGGACGCCCGGCCCCAGCTTGCAATTTCAGCTAAATCGGCCGCCTGGCGAGGTTTCAACCCAGGCGCCTGCTGAGCCAGGTTGAGCCGATACCAGCAAAGATAATTGCTGCGCCCCTTCAATAGGCTCACGGCGACCGGGCGCCCGATCGCATTGCTCAGCACCGGCAGGTCACGCCGAAACAACTGGTCCTGGAGCGTGCGGGTACCCGTCGAAATGATCGCTCGGCGGCCGGTCAGCAGCACCGGGACGAGGTAGGCATAGGTCTTGCCGATCCCCGTACCGGCTTCTACGATCAAGTGCTCACGCTCTTCCAGGGCATCGACCACCGCTTCGGCCATGTTCAACTGGCCCGGACGCAACCGATAGTTGTCGACCACCGCCGCCAGCAGGCCATCGTCGGCAAAGATCTCTTCCAAATCAATCATAGGCGGCACTATACCGCCTCGGCGTTAACGAAGAACCCGGAAAATCAGTGTCCGAGCAGAGATTTTAGACTCGCCTGATCGACTTTCATCCGCAGCCGCAGAAACGGTCCCTGCGCCGTATACCGGTTGCGCGAGAAATCCTCGTCGTCAAAGCCGGCGAAATTGTAGCCGAGACTAATCCACACATTCTCCGCCAAAGTAACCCCGATATCGATGCCGAACCCGTGTTCGACGATGCCAAGCTGCGGCGCGCGATAGGCGCTACCGTGGACGCCGATATCAAACCGGGATTTCAAGTCGCGGCGCCACTCCGCCCCCCATAGATCGATATAACCGGTAGCCGTAAAGCCGGCGAAGTTCGCCCGCACATACTTGGCAGCGTATTGAAGTGCAAGCTGGTTACGCCGGTTAGGCAGCCAGTTGGCATTGAGATTATTAACCACTCGGGAAGTCCTTAGATCTGTCGTGAGATCCTTGCGGCGCTCTTTGACCAGGTCTAACCGATTGAGGATGATCCAACGACTCCCTGTCGGCCGATGCGCCCAACCCAAGCTCAGATCCGTGCCTAGCGTTTCCAGGCCAGTAATGCTTTCGGTATTCAAGGCATTTAGACGGGCGGAAAACCCACGTCCCTCGCGCCGCTCGCGATAGAAACCGATATCCCAAAGGGTCCGATCTTCGTTGTCGCTTTCGCGACGTTCGAGGCGAGTCGTAAAGGTCCAGTCATCGTCGCGATACAGGGCACCCGCATACATCGCGCTGAAGTCGTTGCTGAGATTGCCGGACGCCAGCGGCACGTCCACATCGAACGGCCGCAGCCCTGGATCTCTCAGTGTATTGGCTTGGTCGAGGCCGAAGTCTACGGACCAGCGCTCATTGACCTGCCAGGCCTGAATGAGCCCGAGGTTGGCGAACGTCCGCGGCCCGAACTCTGTCATTTCCCGATTGAACGTCGTATTGACTTGGGTGCGTTGCCAGGGATTGGCACGAATACCCACACGCGTCATTTGGCTATCCAGCGCTGCGCCGTCGGCCACTTCGTACTCGCCAAACACGGTGATGAAACTGTTGACGGCCAAATCGAGACCCAGCAGGCTCCGCGTGGGATAGTCGACACTCGAATCGCCGCCGCCGAGGGCCGTCTCTAAACTCACACGCGTGGTCAACAGGTCATCCCAAAGGCGCCAACTCGCGGCCACGAAGGCTTGCTCGGACTCCAGGTTTTGCTGCCCCGGAATCTGGTCGGCGACATGCCGCGCCCCCAACGTCGCCGTGCGCTTGTCGTCGTTGAAGCGAACTTCAGCCTGCGCCGCATCGCGGACCCCGGCCGTATCGAGATTCTCCTGACGAAACGCTTCGCCCGACAGTTGCCACCGCTCGCCGAATTGCGCCCGCAAATCGGCACCCGTCTTGCGCGTACCGACTTCCGTGCCGCGTTGCTGTCCGAGTCCGAAACCACCCTCTTGCTCACGCGTGTAGGCGCGCGTATCCCAAGGCCCGGCTCGATGGGTCAACTCCACGAGATAAGCATCGCCATCCAGCGTGCCCAAACCGGGTGTATCTACTTCCGATTGGGCAAATTCCGCTTTTAGCTCCGTCGCATCGTTGAGCTGAGCCCTGAGATCGACTCCTTGCAGGTTACCGGCACCCCCGGCGATCCCCTCGTGGATCGCGGTCGCGCCCACCTCGACGCGGCCGGCGGCGAAGTGCAACGCCCCGCGGCCACCCGCGACGGTAGAGTCACCGCGACCGTCGCGGGACTCGTAGTCCACTACCACTGTGATCGGATTGAAGTCGGTGTCGCGGGAGCGAACCGGTTCCTTGAAGAAAATCGTCCCGGCAAGATAGTCGATATTGTAATGTAGATGGCGCTGCAATTTTCGGCTCGCGACCACGCGCTCGGAGCGGAATCGGTCTCGGGTTTCCAACGTCACTGTCTCGCTATTCATTACAATTGAATTGCGGCTGACGCGATAGGGCCCGGACGTGCCGTCGCCGGGCAATTCATCTTTGACGAACGCCTGATCGGTGCGCGCCGCGAACAGGTTGTAACTGGCGCGGGTGCCGTGAAACTCAGATTTGAAACCGTTCAAGGCACGTGCATAGCGGCTAAGCTCCGTTACCGTGAGGCCGGTTTCGTAATCGCCGAACAATGCGACAAAGGTATTCCTTTCCAACTTCAAGTAGAGCTTGCGCTGGCTCGGCGCCTCGTAGCGTTGTTCCGTGCCGTCGCCATAGAGTAGGTAGTACCGATCAGGATCAATCACGCCAAATAGCTTGTCTTGCTCTTCGCTGCGCTGGCGGTCGGAATCGAAGCCCAGGGTCAACAAGAATTCGCCCTTTACTCGCCCCTTTGCGAAAAATGCGAGACGACCGTCGTCGTAGTAATCGTCGTCGAATCCACTATCTTCAGCAAGCTGCATGTTGTCCGACACTGTGTTGTAGCCGAGTGTGCCTTCGGCCAATCCGACCAAGATCCAATCGCGCGGTTCCGGTTTCAGCCAGGCCTCTAGTTCTTGGTCCCGGTCGTTGTCGTATTGCAAATGTACGCGCACCTGTCCCGATTGACTGGTCGGCTCCAGCTCAATCAGGGCAACACCGTTTGCACCGATCCTGAAGGTGGGCGAACGATCTCCCGAGAACACCAATTGGTTCTCTTTCAAGTGCGCGACCTCCCACCAGGATCGGTACGGCGCGTCCACACTGAACCCGCCCAACGTGCCGCGTCGTGCTGCCCGCCCCCATCGATCGACAAATTCCACTGCCAGAATCGGCCGTTGTTTGCCATCGGCGACCAAGCGTGACTGCTCCGGGACCATCCGCCCTCGAATGGGGGGCCCGGCAAAGTGGACCTCTCGTACCAACTCCTCGGTTTGGCCGGCCTCGCTAACGCGGGCCACGAAAACGTTTGGCCCATCCTTGAGGTCGACACCCCGCCACCGGCTGAGCGCGATTTCCAGATCTGTCGAGGTTTCGGTGCCCTCGAAGTTCAGGCCGCTCACGGCCACCCCGTTCAACAGCAATTCCACCCGGCTCCCCGGCTTGTGTTTGAAAGCGACTTTCAAACTAGGAATGGGCGGCGCGTAATCCAGCGCGGGCATTACAAATCCCACACCAGGTACTAAATCGTCGACGGCGACGTCGGTTTCTCTATTCACCGCGGCGGCAACATTGGACTCATCGATCACGGGTTCAGTCTCTACCTGCGGCAGGCGATCACCTCCGCTGAAGTTCAACTGCACGTTGCGGCGGACCGCCTCGGATTTATCGACGATGGACTTCAACTCTGGGTCTTTGTCCGGCCGTAGGCCCGTGATCTCGATCTCCACCCGACGGTTTTCCTGCCGCCCTTCCACCGTCTCGTTATCGGCAACCGGTTGATCAGGTCCTAGGCCGCGATAACTGATACGGCCGGGCGTCAGACCGAGGCCATCGCGAACGAACTGCGCTACCGATGCGGCACGCGCCCTCGATAGCGCGTAATTATCCGAAAATATGTTGCGATTGCGCTCGGCGATCGGGACGGAGTCGCTATGGCCGGTCGCGCGCAAATGCACGTTCTCGACATGCCGCCACTGCTCGATCACAGACTCCAACTTTGCGCGGTCTTCAGGCGCGAGCTCGGCGGACAGGGTCGCAAACTCGAGGCTCAAGACATAGCGTTCCATGAGCGACGTGCCGGCACGCCGAAACGCTTTCGTCTCGGCCGTGGATGTTTGTTCAGCCTTACCGTCGACTTTGAAACGGGCAATCGCACGGGTCACCAAATTACCGCCCGCGGTGGGAGCCGCTTCGGCGGAGAATTGCACTCGATTTTGCCATCGGCCCTGTCGGCCACCAAGATCGAACGTCAACACATTGCCGTTGCGGCGCGGATCCGCCACGGGCCCGTCGTCGATCCGCGCGGACCCGGCCACGAAGCTCACGCCATCCGGCAGCATCAACATAGCGGTCAGGTCATCCGCCGGTAACGCAGCCCCGCTCAACGCCAGGGTGTAGTCCAACCTATCGCCGCTGACCGCCTGAGTTAATCCAATGTCCACATGCCCCGATGGGGCCTCGCGAACCCGCGCATGAAAATCCGCACGCCATAGCGCGCCCGGACGGAGTTCGACAAACTGGGAAAAAGCCCGGCCCGCAAACCGGCTACTGTCCTCGCAGGGAACGATCTCGTAGCGCTCTTCTAGGGAATCGAGATCGACTTGCAGGACGTGCGCGCCCGGCTCCAACCCCTCGAAATGGTAACGGCCGCCCTCATCCGTCAATACGTAGCGGCCGTCCTCGAGATAAACCCTGACGTTCTGTAAACCATCGATATCGTTGGCAACTTCCTCGTCGCAACTACCCAACAGAACTCGGCCCACCAAAATAGATTCGCTGCGGAACAGATCGTCGATGATCTGTACGGCCGCTTTGGCCGGATTGGATTGCACGTCTGGGCCTAGCTGGGCGATGGCTAGATTGATGGCTTCGCCCGGACGTGCGCCCGGCGTCACCGCCGCCACGTAACGGAGCTGCAATACACCGCCTGGAGCGAGGTTGCCTACGGCGAATCGCAACGTTCTGCCGTCGGGCTCAACCTGCGGATCCGCTAAAGGAGCGCCGCCCAACCGCGCGGAACCATTAAGGTAGCGAAACCCCATGGGCAACGTATCGATGATGGCGATGCCGTTGGCCGGACCCGTCCCGGTGTTGGTCAGGTTGAGCGCGTATTCGACGAAGTCTCCCGGGGCCGCCGTCGTGGCAACCGTGCTTTTCTCCAGAAACAGAGCGCCCGCAAATGGATCCAGCGGCACATCGATGATGACGATGGGTCCGGGACTGATAATGAACTCTTGACCGAAAGATCCAGGACCCAGGGCAAACGGCGCTCCCGGCAATAGGTCAAGTTCGGCAATGGTGCGGATGGATGGTGATGCATAACCCGCGGGTGTTTGGATATCGAGCCGATAACGTCCCGGTGCTACTAATGGGAATCGGAACCCGCCCGGTGGGAAACTATACAAGGTGCCACCGCTGTCGGTGGCCGTCGCACCCGCCTGCACCGTCGCCGGAAAGGTACTGACGCCATCGTCGCCGAGCACGAACGCGGGTAGTCCCGTACCGGTGTCGATCAACGTGACAATCGCGCCGTCGACGGGTTGCCCCGTCTGACTATCGAACACTACCCCCAGAGGATCGACCAGCGCCGCGCCAGCAGCGCTGTCGGTCGCATCCGCCACGTCGGTATAAGTCACACTCAGGTCAGAGTCCTGTAACAGTTCAAGGACGCAGTTGCTGATGGTGGCGGGTGGACCAGCGGTGGGTAGATAGCCACTGAAAATACCCGTATCCGGTCCTGTCTCGGTCAAGCGCACGACCTCGGTATCGCCGCTGGCTGTCGACGACGCCGTAACGTCCAGGGTCTCCGCCAAGTTGGCGTCCAAATTCTGATCGCCGTCAATAACGCGAATGAAGACGGGTTCGCCCGCATGAAAACTTCCAGCGGAAACCAACTGTTGAGGTTGATTGGGATCGACGGGCTGATTACCGATCAGGACGGGATCGGGAAGCGCCGCGAAGGCGCCACCCGCCGGCCCACACAGCGCCGGCCCGACTGGTTCATTAAAGGCCCCATTGGCCGGCACGATCCGGGTAAGGAATAGTTGCGACGGCGTGCGTTGTACGACGGTGGTGATATCGACTTGATTGCTGAGCGCTAGCTCGAGGCCGCTCGTGCCAACGAAAGCGGTATTGGCCTCGTTGCTGATCACAGTACCCGGCGGCGTCTGCCCTTGGGCGACTGCAGCAAACCCTGCCAGCCAGAGTACCGTGAGGGCAACGCAGATGTTTCTATGCCCCACAACGGGATAACACCGGAGGGGCGTGACGCCCCTCCGGTGCCTGTGCAACCACTTACCGTGACCGAATTCCCCGATCAAGGCCGCCATCCCTGGCAGCGCGGTAAGCCTTTTACGCTCACCGCGAACATCCTTTAGAGAACGAGATTAGTTAATCGTTACTCTAAACCGGATGGTCGCGGGGTTATCAGCGGCAGCGATACCCACGGTCAGTCCCGTATCGACTTCCAGAGTGCTACCCGTCAACCCGCAACCGTCGCCATCGAGATCACCGGCATCGGCGGTACAGAACGCGTCGGGAGCCGTTCCGAGTTGGATGATGATGTCATCGGAACCGCCATTGTATTCACCCAATGCGATTGTCACGTTGGTATCCAATACGTCGGTAACCCGTACGCTGTCCACAGCTAAGGTGCCCGTATTGGTAATGGTAATGGTGTATTCCATCAACGCGCCGGGAATCGCCTTCGGATTGACCGTTAGGTTAAACGGATCGCTGATCACAGCCGAGGTCTTCTGAACATTCAAAGTCGCGGCGGTAACGAGGTAGCTGTCATCGTCGGCTTCGGTGCCGTCACGGCCCGCATCACCAAACACAACATCGACGGCCGCAGTATCCGGACCCGCAGTTTCTGCGGTTGGGGAACTGGCACCACTGCCGGCGTCGTGCGTTACGGCAGCAAGGTTAACGTTGGCGGCGTCACCATTAGCCGCACCGATCGGTATGTCGACCACAACGAACACAGTGGCGGCAGTATCCTGCAACAACGAATCAATGAACGTGGCGGTGTCGACTCCGGCGTCGTATGTGCCGTTGCCGTTGCTGTCGACGAATACCCGCAAGTTGTTAGCCTGGATATTGTCGGTGTTGCCAAACACGGCTCCACCAACGAGGTTCGTCGGCGTCAACGCATAGTCCTGGGTAGTGTTACCGGTGTTGGTAACGACGAACGTCGTGACTGCATCGGCCTGCCCCGGATTTACGTCCGTGTCTACGCCGCCGGACTCGATCACCGTCAGATCGACGAAGTTATCGACCAAGAAGCTGGTGTCGGCACCATTAGTAAGACCCGGGGTACTGTTACCGGCTGGACTACTCTCGATGGGCAATTGGCTGACGGCGTTTACCTCGTAGTCAACTTGCGCCCGATTATCCACCGAGGTACCGGACGGTGTTCCCACCGCCAACGCTACGCCCGGGGCACCTACAACAATCATCGTCAACGCAAGCTTCATGCCGCGTCTAAGATGCGATATTACCGATTTCATTTCGGTCTCCTTTCTTCCTTGAATAGCAAGTAGTGCACACTTAGCAGGACTACAACCCGCCGCTATCTGCCTGCCACAAACAGCGCCGTTTCCCCTTGTTTATTGCTTGTCTAACGCAAGCGGGCCCGATAGCGGGCGAATCCTTGCGCGCCCGCATCCAGCGGTGTCTTTAACGTCCAGCGGATGTGGGTATAGTCTTCGGCGGTCGCGATACGCGTTCCCGCTTCCGGATCAGCGATGGTGAGTTCTTCCGGTGCTCCAAAGGTCTCGCCGCCGTCGACCGAATAGCTCACATCCGTGCCCGGCCCGAATGCCGTGCCAGGAATAAACGCCATTTGCGATGGGATGGGGTTGGTGACCCGCACGTTTTCGGCCGACTCGGTGCTGATATTGGAAAAAGTTACCGTGTAGACGATTTCATCGCCGGGCACGGCCGTATTTACAGGAATCAGTCGAGTGGTTTGATTACCCTCGTCATCGACCACGACCTCTTGCTTCGCTGCGGTCGTCTTGAGTTCCAAGTTGCCCTGCTGGGCGCTAAGAGCTGTCGCGCCGAAGAGAGTGATTATCGAGAATAATATTTTCCTGTACATGGTCTTCCCCTTAGTCGATCGTTACTGAAAATTGAACAGTTTGAGCCCCGCTGGCAGCCGTAAGGTTGCCCAGGGTAACTACTACTTCGGCGGGCGATGGCGTGAATTCACCGGCATCGTCGGCAGGCGTATCGGTCAGGCTCGCGCCGTTAAGCAAAATGGAGCCCGCTACATAGGTGGTATTGGCGGGGATGGGATCCCGAAACACGCTGTTGACCGCCGTACCGGTTCCCGTCGCAGTCACAGTGACGGTATAGACGATTGTTGCTCCCGGCACAGGCTGGCTACCGCCGAATTGATCGTTGACAGCAGCGCTTTTGACGAGGTCGAGCTGGACGTTACCGACGACGTACTCGGCAGGCGTTGTTGCCGCAGCCCCGCTGGCACCGACCACCGCATCAATTCCGCCATCGCCAAGGCCGGCGAACACATCGCCGGGGTTCCCGCTCCCCGTGGCCGCCACGGCCGACAGTTCGACGACGCCCCGACTGCCGTCGGGCAGACCCGGCGGAATATCGTAGACCGCCAGTAGGTCCACCGACTCGTCAGCCGCCAGGTTCGGGTCGTTGCTACCCGGCACGTAGGCGATATCGGCCGGCGATAAGTCACCGCTCGAATCGCTGTCGAAGTAAATGGTGACCGCCGGCGCCACGGGATCGAAGTCGTCTCCCGCGACGACATTGTTGCTGCTGATCTGGAAGGTCTCGGTGCCGTTACCGGTATTGGTCAGCGTAAACAACAGCCACTGATCGGCGTCACCCGCCTGCACGGACCGTTGCGGCGTTTGTGCCAATAAGTTGAGATCGAGGATCTCTTCGACAGTGATGGATACCGGATTGGAGTTTTGGGTGAGCGTCGTCCCACCAAGATCGAAGGTAACCTGGGCGACGTTGTCGATGGAGGTGCCCACAGGAGTTCCAACGGCAAAACTCGGTGACGTCCAACACGCCACGATGACCGCCCCAAAGACGATCTGGCTAATGTGCTTCATTGCACTCGTTCCTCATACCGCATCGTGGTCCGCACGCTTCTTGCGTGTCAGCCAATTGCTCTCTCTACGCTTCGTTGACTACCGTGCGAGCATCTGGAGTGGCGGGAGAGAAACCCTTCCGACTCGACATAAGCGGAATCTTAATGGCTAACCACTTGAAATTGATGTGATTCTAGTCACAGCTCGGCCTAAAGGTAGGCGCAAGAAACCGGCCGCCGATTATCGCCGCCAATGCGCCGGCGGCGGCTTCCCCCACGTCACCCGAGAGCTGGGCTATACTACCGGGCCTTCGCCGCTACTACGTGCCCGGGGCCCAAAAAAAGAAGAAAAATGACGACTAATTTCAATGAGTTACGAGAATGGGTGGCAGACGTGGCCGAACACACTCAGGCCGCCCGGGTGCACTGGTGCGACGGCTCGGAAGCCGAGTACGAAAGCCTCATCCAGCAGATGTTGGGCAGCGGCGATTTGTTGGAGCTCAATCAAGAAACCTATCCGGGCTGCTATCTGCATCGATCCAGCCCGACAGACGTGGCCCGGGTGGAACACCTCACCTTCGTATGTACCGAATCCGAGGCAGATGCCGGACCCAACAATAACTGGATGGCACCGGCGGAGGCCCACCAACTCATGGACAGCCTGTTTGCCGGCTGCATGCAGGGCCGTACCCTCTATGTCATCCCCTATTGCATGGGGCCAATTGCGTCACCCTATGCACGCTGCGGCGTTGAGTTGACTGACAGTCCTTACGTTGCCGTCAACATGAAGATCATGACGCGCATGGGTAAAGCTGCGCTCGAACGCATCGAGCGAGAGAAAAAATTCGTCCGTGGTCTGCACTCCATAGGCGAACTCGATCCGGAACGCCGCTACATCATGCATTTCCCGAGTGAGCTGAGCATCATGAGCTTCGGGTCGGGCTATGGAGGTAACGCGTTGCTCGGCAAGAAATGCCACGCGTTGCGAATCGCCAGCTATCAGGCGCGCCAAGAGGGCTGGCTCGCCGAGCACATGCTGATCGTCGGGATCGAGAACCCCCGCGGCGAAACGCACTACCTTGCATGCGCGTTCCCGTCCGCCTGCGGCAAGACGAATCTCGCCATGCTGATCCCGCCGGAGAGCCATGCGGGTTGGAAAATCTGGACCCTAGGCGACGACATCGCCTGGATTCATATGGATGACAACGGGCAAATGCATGCGATCAACCCCGAGGCGGGATATTTCGGCGTGGTTCCGGGCACCAATGCCAAAACCAATCGCAACGCCTATGAAATGATCAATAAGAACACGATATTTACGAACGTGGGCGTCACGGCGGACAATGAACCTTGGTGGGAAGACAAGAAAACCGGAACCCCCGCGTTCGATTGGCAGGGCCGGCCCTACGATCCCGAGGTCGGTCCCGCCGCACACCCCAATTCCCGATTCACCGTCTCCGCCAAACAGAATCCCAGCTATTCCGAGCTGGCGGACGCCCCGGACGGCGTGCCGATCTCGGCGATCGTGTTTGGCGGCAGGCGCCGCGAACTGGCGCCGCTGGTTTATCAGGCCCGCGATTGGGCCCATGGGGTCCTGGTTGCGGCTAGCGTCGCCTCCGAAACGACGGCCGCAGCCACCGGCAAAGTCGGGGTCGTGCGGCGGGATCCATTCGCCATGCAACCGTTTTGCGGCTATAACTTCGCCGATTACTGGAATCATTGGATGAGTTTCGCCGAGCGTTCCGATAGCCTGCCGGAAATCTTCCACGTCAATTGGTTCCGCCAAGATGCCGACGGCAAATTCCTATGGCCGGGTTTCGGGGAAAACCTCCGCGTATTACGCTGGATCATCGAACGCTGCGAAGGCCGCGTCGGTGCGCAGGAAACCGCTATAGGCCAGCTGCCGCACCCCAGTGACATCGACGTTAGCGGGCTCGACGTCGACCGCGACACGATGGGGGAATTGCTCACTGTCCGTAACGCGCAGTGGCGAGAAGAGCTGGGTGCCATGGGCGAGTACCTGCAGGGCTACGGCGATCGCGTCCCCGCGGCTCTACGCACGGAGTATCAACGGATTGTCGAAGCCCTCGAAAACTAGGCAGCGCAGCAACCGACTTCAGGATAGCCCCGGTGTGGAATGACCGCGAAGGGAACCCGCAGGGCGGTTGACCGCAAGTGACCCAAATGCCGCAAGGCGGACCCGCCCGTGTGGCAAACACTAGAGAACCCGGAAGTTACTCGTCGACGATGTAGTGAACCGCCAACGCCGTACCCGGCTGGGCAACTTTGCCGAGCCCAATGACACCCTCACCATTCAGCTGCGTGCTGTCGCGGCGGACGAAGATTTCGTCGCCGGCAATGGTCTGAATGAAAGTTCCGTTAGTGCTCTGATCGACCAGCATGAATTTCCCGCGAGTGGTTTCGATACGGGCGTGTAGCCGGGAAATCAAATTACCCTTGATCACCAGATCGCAATCCTCGGCACGGCCCATGCTCTAGCCAGCCGGAGCGAATCATCGGGTGCGCGATGCGGGT
>JAHEKG010000075.1 GCA_024638475.1 Rhodospirillales bacterium
CCAGCGGATTGCCCGCGATCGCCCAGCCGGTCTCCGTTTGCCACCAGTGATCGATGGCGGGTACGCCGAGCTTGCCGGTTGACCACGCGAGCGTGTCCGGGTCACAGCGCTCTCCGGCAACGAACAAGGCCCGCAAACTGCTGAGGTCGTAGTCCTTCAACAGCCGACCCTCGGGGTCCTCCCGCTTGATCGCTCGAATCGCCGTTGGCGCGGTAAACAAGGTATTGACGCCGTAATCCGCCACGACACGCCAGAAAGTCCCCGCATCGGGCGTGCCGACCGGCTTGCCTTCGAAGAGCACCGTGGTTGCCCCCCGCAACAAAGGTCCATAGACAATGTACGAATGGCCGACAACCCAGCCGATGTCCGACGCGGCCCAATAGACGTCGCCGGGCTCCACCCCGTAGAGATGTTCCATTGACCAGAGCAAGGCCACCGCATGACCCCCGTTGTCGCGAACGATGCCCTTCGGTTGGCCGGTGGTTCCGGAGGTATAGAGAATGTAGAGCGGGTCGGTTGCCAGCACGGGTGTACAGGCCGCGGGCTGGGCGCCGGCGATACACTCCAGCCAATCCACGTCCCGGCCGGCCTGTAGCTCGCCCGGCAGTTCGGGGCGCTGCAAGACGACGCAGAAATCCGGTTGATGCCGGGTTAGCGCCAACGCCGCGTCCAACAACGGTTTGTAAGCCACCACTCTACCCGGTTCCAGACCGCAGCTGGCCGACAACACCGCCTTCGGCGCGGCATCGTCGATACGAGTGGCCAATTCGGCCGCAGCGAAACCGCCGAATACCACCGAGTGAATCGCGCCGAGCCGGGCGCAGGCAAGCATGCCGATGACGGCCTCCGGCACCATGGGCATGTAAATGACAACCCGATCGCCGCGGCCGACGCCGCGGGCGCTCAGCGCGCCCGCCAGCACACTAACCCGATCGAGTAATTCCCGATAGGACAGGCGCGTGCGCGTACCGGTCATCGCACTGTCGAAAATGAGGGCGGTCCGGTCCCCGGCGCCCGCCTCGACGTGCCGATCCAGCGCGTTGAACGCCGTGTTGAGTTCGCCGCCGGCAAACCAGCGGCCCGATGGCGTGGATTCGGTGTCAAGCACGCGATCCCAGCGCCGGTGCCAATGTAAACCGGCTGCAGCCGCCGCCCAGAACCCCTCGGGATCACGCCGCCAATCGGACATCAAAGCCTTATAAGACATCGCCGCTTTCCTCGTCGCTCGACGTTAGAGTATGGGGCTGCGGCTCAGATCACAATGGCATCCGCGGCCCCTGACAGCGGTGTACGTATCGCCCGCCGAGGATAGACGGACGATCCGAGGACGTCCGGCTAGCGTAACAGCAGGCCTTCTTCCCTCAACCTTGCCACCGTCTCCGCTAGCCTGCGACGCGCAACCTCTCTCGCCGACGAACCGGCGGGTATTTCCGACAGCGTGTTCGCCGGCAAATGCACATGGTCGCGGTATGACTCGTGATAGAGCTGAAAGGGCTGGCGCGCCAGCAGATTCATCATCGCAGGTTGTTGCCGCATTTCTCGCAAGCCACCGATATCCAAGTTCGCCGAGACGCTGGATTCGCCGAAGCCGGTGTCGTCGAGGACGTGGCCATCGGGCCCGACGATCTTGCTCATGCCGTCGGTGCCCGACTCGGGCAAACCGGTGCCGCGAATCCCAGCGGTATTGGCGGAGACGACGTAAGCCATATTCTCGCTCGCACGCGCGCGTTTGCCAATATCTTTCGGCGTCAGGCCGGTGCTCGCGGACTCGGAGGATGAATGACAAAAAATCTCCGCCCCCCGCATCGCCAGGCATCTTGCAACCTCGGGGTAGAGAATCTCCTCCGATGCGATGCAGGCCACCCGGCCGATCTCCGTATCGGCGACAGGGAATAAACTTTCCGCACCATAGAGGTCAACGTACCTGTCTAAGACGTCGTAGGGCGTCGGCGTGTGTAGAGAGATCAATCGCCGGTAGCGCAACACGACCTCCCCCGCCGGAGAAATGATGAAGCTGGTTTGGAAATACAATCCCGGGAAATTCTCGTCGGCTTCGTAAGCGTTACCGCTCAGATAAACAGAGTGCCGCTCGGCAATCGCGCCGAGCTTGTCGTACTCGGCACCATTGGGCTCGAGTATGGCCTTCGCGATCCACTCATCGGAACTTTCACCCAGCGGGAAGCCCGTTAGAAAATACTCAGGAACGACAACCAGCCTCACGGCCAGGCCACTAAAGGTTTTGAGAAATCCAGCAGTCACCTTGATCGATTCATCCAGGCGCTCCAGCGACCGCGCCATACGGGCGCGCGCCTCGGCCGGATTGTCATTGTTTACCGAATCGCACCGGAATTGCAGCGCCAAAGCGCGATAACGTGGGATTTCCATCTTCGCTTCCTCGCTCGGGTCTAGCCGGCGCTGAGTTTCATGACCCCGAGGTAAAGGCTTTCGTCATCTATGGTGAACTGCATTGATAGATCGCCGCCGGCGCTCGAACGGACCTGCAACTCGTAGGATCCGCTTTGCGGTTCCAGCTTATCGATCTTGAACTCGCCGAACACATCCGTCGTGGCCTGCCCCATGTCGTTGCCGTCCTTGCGCACCTGGACGGTGGCGCCATCGACGCATTCCTCGATACCATCAATATCGGCAACCACCGACCCGGAAACGAAACACTTCGTCATCAGGTGCAGATTCTTGTAATAGACCCGCGGCTTGGTAGCGCGTTCCGGGAGCAAGACTTCCAGGTCCTCTTGTTCCTTGATCTTTTGCATCGCCGCGTCTTCGATCTTGAGCGACCTGAAGGCGTCGGTTGGACAGCTCTGCTGGACGCGTGGTTTGGTCCAACCGTTGTCCAAGAGATGAGCGTCGAAAATCCACGCCTGTGGAATCTGTTTTTCCTCATTCCAATACACCGCTCCATACGGGCACGCGTCGACGATTGCCTGTTGCCCCTTGGATTTTTCCGGGTCGATGATGACGATGCCATCCTCACGCTTGGTAATGGCGCCGTCTTTAGCAACCTTCATGCACGGCGCATCATCGCAGTGATTGCACATCACCGGCATGAAATTCGCCTCGACGATGGGATACTGGCCGCGTTCTTTGTGGCGAATGTCTACCCAGCTGTGCTCTTTCTCGGGTTGCGACGCCGCATAGCCAGGAAAATCGTTGCCGATGTGCTCGTCCTTTGTCGCCAAAAAACAGTTGCGGCAGTTATCGCACCGCGCGACGTCGACGATCAAGTTCCACTTCTCGCTCATGACGCCGCCCGCGCGCGTCGCCAGGTATCGACGCCCGTCCATTTTTCCATCTGTATCAACGTGGTGTTGGGTTTGATGCTGTGGGTCTGCTCGGTCATATTCTCACTGGGATTGAGCATGTTGACGCAACCACCCAGGTCCGTCGAGTTGCCCGGCTCGCCGGCGGGTCTGTATTCCGCGGACCCGGTGGGCGCACTCACGACTCCCGGCTGCAGCCGGTCCGTGACATAGGCCGCGCAGACCACGGACCCCCGATGGTTCCACAGGCGGATGAGGTCATCGCTCTCGATGCCGCGCTCCGCGGCATCCGAGCCGTTGATTGCGGCGACTAAGTACTCGTGCCCGTCGACCCTGACACGATGATCCTTGATGTCTCGGATGGTGCAGCCCCGCTCGTCGCCCATGATGTGGAAGGGATAGCGGGTGTGCGGTGTCAGCAGTTGGAGGTTGAATTCCGCGAGACCCTCATCCCGTGAAGTTTCGTAGGTCGGCATGTACTTGTTGAGCGGCGGACGTCCGGAATCGTCGATATTGTTCAACGTACTCGCGACGAACTCGAATTTTCCGGAAGGCGTCTGCAGTCCGTCGCCGAAATTTTGGACGTAGTCGGCGGGCAGCGGATAGGGTTCGGGGGTGTCCTTCTTGCGGCCCTCATAAAACCAGCGATTCGCCGTCGGCGCCCGCGCACCCTCCGATACCGGCGGCACGACGTAGTAGCCCTTCTTCAAAAACTGCTTCCACGAAATGTGCTTGGACATGTCCGAGGAGTCGAAAGCCCGCTTGCACCAGTCGAGCTCGGTGTTGCCGCCTTCCGAGTACAAAGCGCCCATATCCAAGCGCTTCGCAATCTCAAGAAAAATATCATGGTCGGATTTCGACTCGCCCAGCGGCTCGATGCATTTGTGCTGCAACGATATGACGCGGTGATTGTTCATCGAGTACATGTGGTGCACATAGCCCGCACCGACGTTGTACCACTCGCCGATATCCCAATGTTCGAACACCGTACAGGCCGGCAGAATAATGTCCGCGAATTTCGTTTCGCCCTCCCACCAGATTGACTGATTGACGACGAAGGGCAGATTCTCGGACTGGTACATTTCCACGTAACGATTGCCGTTCATCTGTGTGCCGAGGGATGAACTGCCGTACTTGTACATCATTTCGATCTTGCCGTGGCCCGGCGCGGGATAGCCAACCTTCATGAACTGCCCCTGCACCGTGGAAACGTCGGTCAGGTAGGCCAGCGCCCTGCCCTCGAGTATCGCCTCTGGAATGAACTTGCGCGGAATGGCCTGCCGCACCGTGCTCATGGTGACGATGTGCGGCATGCGCTGGTAATTATTCGCGGCGTTGGCGCTTTGCTGCAGCTCGCCGGACATGCCGCCTTCGGCATAACCCGGGAAATAGAAAGAAAAGTCCACCGGTGCGCCAAATTGCAAGTTCCCGAAGTTAACGCCCGGCCGGCCATAACCCTGCATCGCCCCCAGAATGCTCATCATGCGGGCCCACTGCGCCCCGGTTGGGCCCCGCCCCGCGCCGCCGAGACCGCAGCCCCAACCACCCGCACCCAGATAGGTCTTCTTGCGCGCCCACTCCCGCGCCAGGGCCCGCACGTCGCGTGCAGGAATCCCCGTTTCCGATTCTTGCCACTCGGGCGACTTCGGCGTGTTGTCGGCAACACCCAAGATGTAGTCTTTCCATTCGTCAAAACCCTGGGTGCGGTTTTCCACGAAGGCCTTGTCATAGGTGTCTTCCGTAATCCACACATGGCAAAGCGCTTGGGCAAGGGCCGGATCGGTGCCGGGCTTCGGCGCCATCCATTTGCCGCCGAGCAGTGCGGCCGTGTGGTTCAGATGCGGATCGATGTGCACCATCTTGATGCCCAGCTCTTTGGCCCAGGCCCGCCGAACCGTACCTTCGTAGCCGTAGGCCTTATCCGGATCGCTGGACCAGAACACGATCATCTCGGCTTCCTTGAGGCAGTCCTCGACCGTGCCGTAGAACTCCGGCGTACCCAGGCGCATGCTGTTGCCCCAGTGGTGCATGGCACCCCAGAACCAGCCCTCCCAGCTATCGGGGCTGCCCATCATCTTGGTGCAGCCCAGCAGGTTGGTGAGGCGGCCGAAAGCGCTGAGGTAATGGCCGAAATTTCCCCACTGGTGGTGCGAACCCGTGTTGGCGAAAATCGTGCCCCGGCCCTTGGCCTTGGAGCGCTTTATTTCCTTCACGACAATATCCAGCGCCTCGTCCCAACTGATGGGCTCGAACTCGGACTTACCCCGATTTTGGATGTTGCGTTCGCCGTCGGGATCGAAGTCCACCCGCTTCATGGGCGTGAGAATGCGATCCTCGGAATAGACCATGGACTTCAGCGCCAACCCATGTGCGGCTATCGAGGTTTTCCTTGGCGGGGTGAATGTCTTGCCCCGCGCTTCGATGCTCCATGATGGCGCGTCGTCATCGTCGAACTCGATGGGGGTCATGCGGATGATCTTGCCGTCCTTGACGTAAACGAACAGCGGCCCGCCGTTGGTACCGCTGGTATAACGGGTGACACCATCGCCCATGTCCGTCCCGCTCTTCCAACCCACCGTTTGCAGGTAGGTGAGGGTTGCGCCAAACCACACGACCAACTCATCCGGGCCCTGCATGCCGACCTTGAAATTCTTGGCGGCGTCGATGCGCGTCAATTGATCAAATGGCGGCGACAAGAACTCTACGGCGATGGCTTCGTTTTGGAAAAACAGCGTGATGTCCGGGTTTTCATGCAATCCGCTTCCAGACTTGATTCGGCCAGCTTGAAACTGAATCCACCGTCCCACCGAGTTGTCCTGCAACTTGAATTGCGCGATGAGGTCCCTCTCCTTCACGCGGGCGGCAAACTTGGGGTAAACGCGTACGGCCACTCTGAGCGCTTGGACCAAACCCCAAAGAATGATCGAAAATTTCATTTATGACTCCACGTGTTCTTCAGAAACACCTGCGGCCGCCACTCATCCATGAACGAAGAAGCGATGTTATTTTTGACTGCGGTAGCTCAATTGGAACTTTGGTTAATTCTAGCCTTAATTTCCTGATTGTTCGATAATTCTTAGCAGCGAGGCCATGAACCGGACACCCGAACACAGGCACGTATGCCAATGAATGTATTATTTTTATGCACGGGCAACGCCTGCCGCTCCCAAATGGCCGAAGGCTGGGCGCGTCATCTCGGTGGCGATTGGTTACAGGTGCAGTCAGCGGGCATCGAAAGCCACGGTAAAAACCCCCGCGCCATCGCGGTCATGCGCGAAGCCGGTGTGGATATATCCCGGCAAGCGTCCACAAAAGTGACCGATCAAATGCTGGCCGCAGCGGATTACGTCGTGACCGTTTGTGGTCACGCGGACGAGCATTGCCCCGCCCTACCCCCCGGGGCGCGCAAAGAACATTGGCCGCTGGAAGACCCCGCCCGGGCGATCGGGCCAGAGGAGCAGGTCATGGCGGTGTTCAGAGACACCCGTGACGACCTGCGACACCGAGTTGAGAACTTAATTGAGCGTCTCAAGGATGGCTACGAACAGGTCAACTAAGGCGTAACCATCAGCAGCAAATGAGCCTCTCGAACGGAGATCCCGCGGCCTTCCCTAGCTGAAATCCACCCCGAACGCGATCACGGCGACGATAATCGCGCCGACGGCCACCGGCGCCACATAGCGAATAAAGAAGCGCCACGCACCATAGGAGTACCACCCGGGCACCCCGCCCTCGCGTAACTCGGCCTCCGTTGCCTCACGGGTCATGACCCAACCCGCGGCGAGGGTGATCAGGAAACCACCGATGGGTAGCTGCCAGTTGGAGGCGAAGTGATCGAGGTTGGCGAATACACCTTGCTTGCCGTCAAAGACCTCGAATGTGCTGAACCCATCCACGGCGCCGAGGGACAAGCTCGCCATGATGGTGATGGCAAAAATACAGGCGCCCGAAATGATCGCCGCCTTGGTGCGCTCGACGCCGTGTTCGTCGATTAGATAGCTGGCCACGACTTCGAGGAGTGCGATGGTCGACGTGAGCGCCGCGAAACCGACCAAGAGGTAGAACAGCGGCGCCAACAGATTGCCGAAGGGCACCGTTGTATAAAACAGCTCGGGCAACGAGATAAACAACATACCAACGGGCGAGGCGCCGACTTGTTCGCGCATCCCGGGCACGGAGAAGATCACCGAGAACATGATCGCGGTGGCCATCAAGGCAATCATCGTATCCAAAATCACGATAATGGCGCCGGCTTTGACGACGGAGTCCCGCTTTGAGAGATATGAGCCGAAAACGATCATCGCGCCCATCCCCAGCGATAGCGTAAAAAAGGCGTGGCCGAGCGCCTCGAGCACACTCTCCAATCTCAAACTGCTGAAGTCCATGTGGAACATAAACGCCAGCGCCTCCGCCGAGCCCTCCAGCGACAAGGCACTGAACAGGAGCAACAGCAGAATCACAAACAGTACCGGCAGCAGCACGCGGGCCGTGCGTTCGATGCCGTGATTCACACCTGAGCGGACGATCCCGATCGTCACGGCCATGAACACAGCCGCGAGACCGACTTGCTTGCCACCCGATAGCGCAAACGCCGCGAAGTCCGCCCCTAAATCGAACTCCGCGGGGAGACCGCTGATGGTCCAACCCGCCGTCATCGCGAAGTAACGCAGCGACCAACCCGCGATGACCACGTAGTAGCTGAGAATGACAAACCCGGTCAACACCCCCCATGCACCGACGAGGCCCCAGGCGGGCCCCACGGCCTCCCTCATCGCGGCGACCGCACTCTTCTGGGTCTTGCGGCCGATCAACAACTCCGCGAGCATAATCGGCATCCCAACCGCCGCAATGCACACCAGGTACACGAGGACAAAGGCGCCGCCGTCGTTTTCCCAGGTGATGTAGGGAAACTTCCAGAGGTTACCGAGGCCGACCGCGCTGCCGGTCGCGGCTAGCACAAAGCCAAAGCTGGAACTCCAATGTTCGCGCTGCTGGGACATCCGCTCACCGGGGTTGGGGCAAGAGAGGGCCGTAGGAATCGCACCGGATCATACGGTATTCGGCGGGCTGCGGCAGACGCGCACCGCCAACGCTGTGTGACGCGGCGCGCAACGGGGATACTGAGCGCCTGCACGCATTCTCAGAGGGTATTGATATTATTCTTGCAATATTCTGATTATTATATATTTATTAGTCCCAAGCCATGAACGAATTAGTGGCCACTCCGGCTTGTTTCCCAGCGCCCCAGCCACAACCGGCCAGCAGACACGGCGCCCTCGAATCATGGTGCAAGCCGCCATCATTGGACTATCTTTGAAGGACTTACGTGACTAAGGCCACGGCGGCACCACGCCGTTGTGCCTCCGCTACAAACCTTCGGCTACGCTTGAGGCTTCCAGTTAGACTGGTTGAATGTCGCTGAACATGAAATGGATAGGGTTGCTGCTCGCCGTGGCCATCGGGGTCGCCGCCCTGTACCTCTGGCAAGGCGATGCGACGGCGCCCGCACGCGCCGATATTCAGACCACTAAGGTCGGCCGGGAAACGCTGACTCGCGAAGTCATCGCAACCGGTGTGATCCGGCCCGTGACGGGAGCCGAAATTAATGTCGGCTCTCGGGTATCCGGAATCGTCAAGAATCTGCCCGTGAAGGTGGGGGATACGGTTCAGGCGGGCGACCTGCTCGCCCAATTGGATTCAAAGCCGTTCGAAGCGCTGGTGCAGCAAGCGGCGGCTGACGTGGACTTATCCAGGGCCGAACTCGCGCTAGCGGAAAGCGAACTGAAGCGGCAACAAAATCTTGCGGCAAAGGGCTACAGCTCCGAAACGGATCTGCAGCGGGCCATCCGGGACATCAACGTGGCCCGGGCAAAAGTAGCGCTGACGGTTGCCAAACTTCGCTCCGCCGAAATCGATCTTGGCTACACCAAGATCACCGCCCCAATCAAGGGCGTCATTGCCGAGGTCACAACCCGGGAAGGTGAAACGGTTGCGGCCAGTTTTGCCGCCCCGAAATTCGTCTCCATCGTTGACCTCGATAGACTCGAGGTACAAGCCTTTGTCGATGAGACCGATATCGGGCGGGTGTTCGTAGGCCAGCCGGCACGCTTTGAGGTGGATACCTATGCCGACCGGAATTTTGAAGCTCGTGTGACGGCGATCAACCCTAAGGCCCAATTGCAAAATAGTGTGGTTAACTACATTGTCGTGTTGGACTTCGATGGCCGGGAGGACAGCGTCCTGCGCCCCGAAATGACCGCTCACGTCCGTTTACAATTAGAAGAGCGGAACGACGTTTTGACGGCACCGCGGAGCGCGCTGCGCCGGCACAATGGCACACAGATCGTCATGGTCCAGCGCGATGGAGGCTGGACCGAGCAACCGGTGCGCATTGGCTGGCGGACGGATCAACGGGTCGAAATAATCGACGGCCTCTCTGAGGGTGACGTCATCCAGCTCAACTCGACTTGAGGTAAAATAGGCACAAAAGGAGTTTGCGGGTGATCCAGTTAAAAGGGATTTGTAAATCCTACCAACGGCCCGACGAAGGGCCGCTTGAGGTGTTGAAAAACGTCGACCTGAGCATCAATGAAGGCGACTACATCGCAATCGTCGGCCCTTCCGGCTCCGGCAAGTCGACGCTTATGAATATTCTCGGGCTCCTCGATCGCGCGGACAGCGGCGAGTACCTGATGGACGGCGACGACGTTTCAGAGCTATCGCCGGCCAAGCTCGCGAAACTGAGAAACGAGAAAATTGGCTTCGTGTTTCAGCAGTTTCATTTGCTGCCGCGCACCAACGCTATCGAGAATGTGGAAATTCCGTTGATCTACTCTAACGCCGACAAGCCGGAAGAACGGGCGATTGGAGCGTTGAAGAGCGTCGGTCTCGGCAATCGAATGAAGCATTTCCCGGAAGAACTTTCCGGCGGCCAGCAACAGCGCGTCGCCATCGCCCGTGCACTGGTCACCGATCCGGAACTCATCTTGGCCGATGAGCCAACGGGCAATCTGGACAAGACCACCGGCGAAGACCTGATGGACTTGCTACAGCAACTCAACGCCGATGGCCGGACCATCGTGGTCATTACACACGATGAGAACTTGGCCAAACGGGCGAAACGGACGGTGCACATCGACGATGGCCGTCTCAACGAATTACGGGCTGTTGCCCCGGGCTCCAACGCGAGCCCCACTGAAACCCAATTGGGAGGTGCGGCATGAACACAAAACTACTTTTCGCGGGCAGCGCACGGATGATGATGCGCTACAAAATGCGTACGTTTTTCATGGCCATCGGCATAGTCGTTGGCGTGACGGCGTTGGTCTTCATGCGGGCCATGGGGGTCGGCGCCGAGCGAGCCATCATGGCTACGGTCAACAAGACCTTTACGACCGCGACGATCAATGTCGTGGCCGGGGGCGGCCACCTGGGCCCCCGCGCCGGCGGCCCAGTCACCTCGCTTAGGATGGCCGACTTCGAGGCCATCAAGAATCAACTAGACGGCGTCGTCCTGACCGGGGCCATGCAGTGGCTCCCGGGGCAAGACATTCGCTATCGAGGCAACACCCGGCAAATGTCCATATACGGCTATACGGATCAAACGGAAGCCGTTTGGCTTCGGGGCGTGAGGGACGGCGAGTATTTTACCGCGGCAGACATCGACTCCGCCGCCCGGGTTGCCGTTATCGGGACGCGGGCGGCGGAAGCGCTGTTCGGGGATGAAGACCCGATCGGCAAACAAATCCAAGCCGGGTCCGTGCCCTTGCGCATCAAGGGTGTGCTCGAACTCCAGGGCATCGACACCCACGGTGCCGATAAGGACGATGAAATTCATGTGCCCGTGACGACCCTGATGCGGCGTCTGATGAACGTGGATCATGTCTTTGCTGGGCGGGTCATTATCGACAATCCCGACAACGTGGAGGCCGTTGGCGAGCAAATCAAAGCGTTGATGCGCGAACGTCATTCGCTTAGCGAGGGTGAGCCCGATGACGTTGTCGTCATCACGCCGAAACTCGTGCAGGACATTGTCAGCAATGCCAACCGCGTACTTGGGCGCTACCTGCCTGCGGCGGCCGGCGTGGCACTATTAGTGGCAGCCATCGTGATCGCCAACATCATGCTCATAGCGGTCAAGGAGCGGGTGCCCGAGATTGGAATTCGCAAGGCAGTCGGTGCCGAAAGTCGCCAGATTAACTTTCAATTTCTTACCGAGACCGTCGTTGTGGCGTTAACGGCCGGCGTCTTCGGCGTCGGCTTGGGCATCATTGCGGCTTTGGTCTATGACAGCCTCAGTGAAGTCCCAATGGTAGTCACGCCAGGCTCCGTAGCGCTCGGCCTCGGTGCCGCCTTAGTCGTCGGAATCCTGGCCGGCGTCATGCCGGCACGCCAGGCATCCGCGCTGGATCCGGTGAACGCCCTCAGATAGACCGGCGGGATCTTAAATGAAGTGGCAGAAAAATCTCCGCTTCTCTTTCAGAGCAATCAACCGCTCTCGGCCGCGCGCGCTGCTTTCTATCAGTGGCGTCGCCATCGGCATTGCGGCGGTTACCATTCTGATCGGCGCCGGCGCAGGCGCGGAGCGTGCCTTCCAAGAAACGCTGCAAAGACTCGGCGAGAACCTCCTCGCCGTCAATGCCGCCCGTACCGAGACCAATGCCCTGCGCGGGGCAAGCCAACTTTACCAAACACTCAAGCTCGGCGACTGGGAGTCGATCAAAGCGCTCGATAGCGTGGAGCGGGCCGCTCCGGTAGCCGACGGCGGACGCACGCTGAAGGTCGGGCGTATTGCCCAATCGTTTACGATTCTGGGGACGACCCCGGAATTTCAGGAAGCCAAGAAGTTCGACTTGCTTGCCGGGCGTTTCATCGACCAGGAGGACATCGACGCGCGCCGCCGTGTCGCGGTGGTTGGCGCGGACGTCGTGAAAGATCTCTATTTCGGAGAATGGCCGCTCGGCGAGCGTGTGCTCATCGGCAACGTGCCCTTCACTATTATCGGCATTCTCAAGCGAAAAGGCCTAAACCCGGATGGGACCAGCGACGATGGCCAGATCGTCGTCCCGGTCTCCACGGCACAACGCAGGGTGCTTAACACCGACTATCTGTCGCGCATTTTCGTGCAGGCGATTTCTCAACCGGCGATTGATACCGCTAGCAAAGACATCGCGGCACTGCTCCGCGACGAGCATGGGTATGGCCGGCCAAACTTTACCGACGATTTCGAGATTCAAGATCAGGATGCATTACTGGCGACCCAGGAACAGATGAAAGGCTCGTTCAGCGAACTTACCGTGGGTCTAGCAGCACTGGCGCTCGGGCTCGGGGGTGTCGGCCTACTTGCGGTGTCACTGCTCTCGGTGCGGGAGCGTTATGCCGAGATTGGGCTGCGCATTGCCGTGGGTGCCCGGCCGCGTGACATTCTGATTCAGTTCCTCACGGAAACCATACTCTT
>JAHEKG010000076.1 GCA_024638475.1 Rhodospirillales bacterium
CAATACCGAGGGCCTAGGCAAAAGCGCGAGTCTTGAAAAGAGTCAAACCCAGCGCACTGAATGCGCCGAACACAAGCCCTAGTAGGACACCAACACCGAGAAACACCAAACGATTAGGGAACACATATTCATCGGCCGGCGGTACGACAGCCGCATCAATAGTCCTAAATGCGAATTCTTGGCGAATGTCTGCGAACATCAAAGCTTCGATCTGTGTTTCCATCAGACTTGCGATCACACGCTGTAATTCGATATTTTGGGTCTGAGAGAGTTCTTTCTTTAGATGTTCTAAACTACGGTTGGTCTCATCCGTTGCGATTTCTTTTAGCCGCTGATTGATCGTTGCCACTATGTCAGTTGCCCACGCAGCAGCAGCCTCGGCATCGTGCCAATCGATCCAAACCGTAAAGAGCCCAGTCTTTGGATCCTCTATAACATGCATGATGTCTTGGCGAAATTTTTCAACCGTCCGCCATAGGCTGGGCTCTTCCGACCAACTATTGGTCGCCGCGTCCCACTTATCTTGGTTCAGTTCGATCAGTAGCCCGTTATCTTCGATGAAGTCCCTGGCGAACGACCGAGACTTAAGGGTAGCGAGCGCGGCCTCTTTCGGGCTGCCGTCCGGCCCCAGATTAAAACCGGCTAATGCCGCGATACTGCCCAATTGGCCCCCACCCGCCTGTGACGAGATCTGCTTCGTCGGGTCACCCGCGTACTCTAGCAACACCTGCGCCCGGAAAACCGGGTCTAGAAAAAACGATCCCCCAAGTGCCAAAAGCCCGCACACTAGGCCTCCCAAAGCGGCGGGCCACCAGGTCAGCCTTACCAACTTCAGGAAATCAGGTACGGACAACCCCGAGGCGCGGTCGGGGATAGCTTCGGCACTACTCATTTAGGCGTTTCCTCGGATCCTGGCGGCGCAGCAGATTCTCGTGCTGGCCACGATAATTCCAGCAAGGCACGGTCATGATATCCCAGAACTGGGGCATGCTACAGCAATGCCCAGCCAGCGTAGAGTTTGACCCTACTAAACCCGATAATCCTTGAGATCAGTCACTTTAGCGGACTGAGTCTGCTCGATAGGCCCACCGAGGTTCCGCTCCCGCCAAACAAAATCTTCAAGTTCGACCGTTGGCGAATACCCTTCGACGCTAGCCAGCAACAGCCGCCGCGAAACCTCACAATCGAGGTTGACGCAACCCTGCCACAAGTTCTTCAGCAACACCTGCAATTCGTGCCAAGGAATGAAATCTTCCTGCGCGCGCATAATCATCGGGTGGTCCGTACCGGAAACGTTGTTCCCTATAAGTAATTCTTCGTATAACTTCTCTGCCGGGCGGAGCCCCGTATAAACGATTTCTATATCGCCGTCAGCATGATCGTCATCGCGCACAGTGAGGCCCATTAGGTGAATCATTTTTTCCGCGAGATCCTTGATTCGCGCGGGTTTACCCATGTCCAACACAAACACGTCGCCGCCAGTTGCCATGGACCCGGCTTGAATGACGAGTTCGGCTGCCTCGGGAATAGTCATGAAATATCGGATAATTTCGGGATGCGTAACGGTGACTGGCCCGCCCGCTCTGATTTGCTCGCGGAACAGCGGCACAACCGATCCCGACGATGCGAGGACATTACCGAATCGGACCATGGAGAACGTTGTCGTCGGTGAGCCGCGCTCATGTAAACCTTGCAGCACAAGCTCGGAGAGCCGCTTCGTTGCGCCCATCACGTTAGTTGGCCCAACGGCTTTGTCGGTCGAGATTAATACGAATGACTTTACGCCCGCCTCGAGCGCGGCTTCTGCGGTATGAAGTGTTCCGAAGACATTGTTGTGAATGCCTTCGATCATGTTGTGTTCCACCAACGGCACGTGTTTGTAAGCAGCAGTATGATAGAGCGCATCAACTTGATACGCACGCAACACATCACTCATCCGGCTGCGATGATGGACGGAGCCAAGTAACGGTATGATCTCGACACCCAGAGCGTCTCGCTCAGCGGTCTCTCGAAGCTCCCGATTGACGGTGTACAAAGCCGCCTCGGAGATATCCAATAACAGCAACCGCTTAGGGGCTTGACGGATAATCTGACGGCACAATTCGGAGCCAATCGACCCCCCGGCACCGGTGACCATGACGGATCGATTGCAAATAGCGGACCCTAATAGCTCCGCGTTAGGAGGAATGGCATCGCGACCCAAAAGGTCCGCAACATCGACGTCTCGAATATCATCAACCCGCGCATGGCCAGAAATTAGATCAGAAATTTCCGGGATCGTTTGGACATGAACTGGCATCGCCTCTAGTCGATTTAGTATCTGCCGGCGTCGTCGGCGGGTAGCGGACGGCATTGCCAATAACACCCGCGACACGGCCAACTCATCGACCAATCTCGGCAACTGCGAGGGAGAATAGACTTCCAGCCCATTGATCACTGCACCGACCTGCGATGGATTATCATCAACATAGGCCACTGCAACGAATTCTTGACCCCCGACCAAAGAGGAAGCCAACCGGGCGCCGGCGTCGCCAGCGCCGTAAATGATGATCCGATCACCCACCAATTTACGAGTTTGGAAAAATAACCGGACTATGAAACGACTGCCGGCCACCCACACTAGCCCGAGGGCCCAGAACGAGACCGCGGCACGAATGGCGCTGAAAGGATCCCGTAGTATGAGTAACGACGTCGCATAGGCCAGCATCACTAGCGTAACGCCTTTGAAAGCTGCGACACCGAGATCCAGTCCCATGAACCGGACGACCGAACGGTAAAGCCCCAAATAGGTGAACGTCGGTAGTGCGGCAAACAGGACAACGACCGTCGGCCAAACAACCGCGGGGCTTCCGGGACTGGCGACCCCCGTGAGCCACGATGCCATCACGACGCATGCCGGTAAGGCCAGGGCGTCGGCAGCTATCATGATGCCCCGCTTCGTACGTCGAGGCAATCTCCCCAAAAGCTGCCGCAATCGGTTATGTTCCTCGGAGATCTCCTGGAGCATGTACTGTGAACCTTGGGTCAAATCGACATATTTCTGCGCGAAGTTTCGCGGATTGCTGCGTAGGATGCAACCGCGGCTGGATTATCGTCTAACGCCCGTTCTTTGATTCGGTTGACAGGCCGATCCGACTCCTCATCGGCTTGCCAAGAATTCGCACGGTATCAGCAATCAGGGCGCAGTCGTGTTGAGAAATTCCAGGATCGTGGAAATCACTGTTTGAACTTGGTCGCGGCTCAAGTGCTCACCCATCGGCAGGCTCAGGCACTTCAGCCCCAATCGCGCGGTTTTCTCGTCCTGGATACCGGCGTCCAAATACGAGTAGGCCGTGAGCTCGGGTAGTGCTTTGGGGTAGTGGACCCCGCAAACTATGTTTCGATCTTGCAGCCAGCGCCTCAATTCGTCGCGATACTCGGTTTGAATAACATATAAATGGTATACGTGTCGCGCCCCATCACGCTCCTCGGGCAAGACGAGCGCCGGGGCGTGTTCGAGCCCCTCGCGATACCATTGAGCCACCTGCCGCCGATGCTCGATCCAATCATCGAGGTGCTCGAGTTTCACGCGAAGAATCGCCGCTTGAAGAGTATCGAGCCGAGAGTTCCGCCCCTCGAACTCGTGGTCATATTTTTCGAGCCGGCCATGATTAGCAATCATCCGACAGCGTTCCGCGAGCTCTTCGGAGTTAGTGGTCACTGCTCCGCCATCTCCGTACGCGCCAAGGTTCTTGCCCGGGTAAAAACTAAACGTCCCGATATCGCCAATGGTACCTACGCGACGACCATGCCATTCCGCGCCATGAGCCTGTGCGCAGTCTTCAATTACTGCCAGTTTGGCTTGCTTCGCCAGCCGGAGCACACCCTCCATATCGCAAGGCTGTCCGTATAGATGAACAGGCATGATCGCTACCGTGTTTTCGCTCACCATGAGGGAAGCAGACTCCGGAGAAAGCGTATAGTATTTGGGGTCAACATCACAAAACACGACACGGTGTCCCGTGCGCGTGACAGCTTCGCCGCTGGCGATAAACGTATTTGCGGGCACGATTATCTCACCCGCAGGGAGACGAAGCGCCTCTATTGCAATCTCGAGCGCATCTGTTCCATTGCCGACACCCACGCAGAACTCCGCGCCTTGGAAGTCGGCGAAAGCCTGTTCGAATTCTTTCAGTTTTGCGCCGCCCACAAAGCTAGCGCTCATGATGACTTCGCTAATGGCGGAATCGATTTCCGGGCGGATCGCGTTATACTGCGCCACCAGATCCAAAAACGGTACTTTCATCGTAGTCATTTAGGCGATTTTCCTAGCCGGATTGCCAGCGTAGGTACCGGGCTCCGCGATGTCGCGGGTCACTACCGAACCGGCACCGATCACCACGTTGTCGCAAATAGAAACCGGCAACAACGTCGCATTCGATCCGATTGATACGTTATTGCCTAGCTTAGTGCTCGCCCAAAGGTCCTGGTTACCGCGGGCGGGGCCGCCACTCTTAAAAGCGTCGTTGATGAACATCACTCCATGCCCAATAAAACAATCTTCGCCTATGGTGGTTAGCTCGCAAACAAATGCATGCGATTGAATTCGCGTTCTATTGCCAATCCGGACGCGTTTTTGGACCTCCACAAAGGGCCCGACAAAACAGGCGTCGCCAATTCTGCAACCGTATAGATTTACGGGCTGTACAACAGTGACGTCACTGCCAAATTCGACATCTACGATGCCGGCATGTCTTGTCTTCGGAGTACCCATACCAACCTGACTATTGCATAATGCCGAGCTTACAGCGGCGGGGCTTGAAAACTAGATCAACGGGTCGATTAGTTTCGATGGATTCGTAGATTGCAGATATCAATTCCAAACTTCGGCGCCCCTCAAGACCGGCCACCAACTGCCGCTTGTTATTCATGATGCTATCCACAACATGTTGATAGTACGCCTGATGGCCAAACCCATAAACATTGGGCGGGTTTACCGAGTATTTTTCCAGCACGTCGGCGTCTTCGGGTAGAGGATCGGAGAACTGCCATGTCTTCATCTCGTTGACCGCAAACCCGCCGATTTCTACAGAGCCTTTTTCCCCCAAGATTGAAATCGAGCCCTCGAGATCGCTCGGCCTCGTAGCCGTGGTCGCCTCAACCACGCCTAGGGCGCCATTCCGGAACTTGAGGGTCACTACCGCCGTATCCTCGGCTTCGATATCGACCAATGCCGTGCTGCTCACTGCAAATACGCTGTCCACATCGCCCATCATCCACTCTAGAAGGTCAATGTGGTGGCTCGCTTGGTTGGTCAATACGCCCCCGTCCATCGCCCAGGTTCCCCGCCACGGATCCTGATCGTAGTAAGCCTGCGGCCTGCACCAGCGAACCCGTACTGTCCCTAGAACCAATTTCCCGAAGCGGCCCGCGGTCATTGCCTCACGCAACTTCACGACTGGCACATTAAAACGATTTTGTTTGACCACAAAAAGCCTGATGTCGGCCTCATCACAAGCCCTAATCATTGCATCGGCATCTTGCAAGGTGAGCGCCATTGGTTTCTCGACAACGATGTGCTTGCCGTAACCGGCAAGGGCTATTGTGTCCCTTGCGTGCCGGCCACTTTCCGTGAGCACTACGAAAACGTCGATTTCGCATTTCGACGCCATTTCATGCATGTCTGTAAAATAAGGCACGTTAACTTGACGGCCAATTTTTTCGCACTTTTCAGGATCGATATCAGCGACTGCCGCTAAACAGGCACCATCAATCTGGCCGGTTCCTAAGAGTTCAGAGTGACGCTTAGCTATTCTGCCGCAGCCCACCAAAGCAAAACGCAGCATGACTAAGCCCCTCCAATTTCATAGCAGCAAGACTGCATGTCGTCTAATCCTTCATCACAAGACTTCAACCACGGCCACGAACACAGGGAGTCTTATAAGACTCAGCAGGCATTGCCCTGACAGGTCAGAACGAGTTGACGGCCGCAGCCGCGATCGCAAGATTGTAGAGGATCTGGGTCGCACTAGCCCAAACCACGAGAGGCTTAACTCTGTCCGTGTCAAGCGGAACCACGATAGTATCGCCAGGCTGGATGTCAAAGCCCTTTGCTCGAGAGAAAAATCGAGATGCGCTGCCAACGACCACCTCGCCGTTAGCCCGTACGACGTAGGTGCGCCGCGCATCCGCCTTACTGGTAAGCCCGCCGCTCCTTTCCAGGTAATCAGCCCGGTCTAGCCTGGAATCATACAAGTGGGAAGTAGCGTACTGCACCTCTCCAAGGACCGTTACCTCTTGTATCGCAAGCGGAATACTCAACACATCGCCATCGCGTAATGCAATATCCTGACTTCGGTTTACCAAGACGGCTTCGAGATCGATGACTAGGCGACCCACCGGATCGGTAGCTCGTAATTGCCTCAATAGATTTTCACCCTGCCCGGCGGCCTCACCGTCATTGGCATTATTAATTGCCATGGCGGCCAGATCGCTCTCAAGGCGTCGTGCTAAGGAATCCAATTGCTGCCGCTCTCGATCCTTCAATGCCACCCGGGTGAAGACGCTCCCGCGCGGAAAAGCCAACGGCGTTAGGCCACCAGCCCGATCAAGTACCGAGGTAAGTGTCTCGCCCTCATAAATAGGGTAACGGCCTGGAAAGGCCACTTGACCCCTAATGCTGACAAATTCTTGATCGCGCCAGCGGGGTATTTCCTTGACATTGAGGTAATCGAAAGCACGCAGCTCGATGTCCGCGGAGGTGTCTCCCGCTCGAATACGGGCTAAGTCTACTTGGATTAATTCGGTGTCCCGTTCCTCGCCCTCCATTAAAGCGTAACGGGTTAGCTCAGCCTCGGCCAGATAGGCAGATTCCGAAAGGCCTCCTCCCGCTCGAATCAGGTCGGAAACCCGCATCCCCGTTTCGAGTGGGTATTGGCCGACGACATTAACCTGACCACCGACACGCACTTCCGCAGTTGGTTGGCTGCGGGAAGATCTCAATCTGAGCTCTGTTAGCAACGGCTCGATGATATGCCGTCGGCCTACGGCAAGATCGAAAACGTAAACGGTATCGCGCGGCTTAAGTAGCAAATCCTTGGTCTGCCCTCTTGTTCTCCAAGCAGCTTCCAAATCGACCGACAAAGCTTCCAACTGTGCATTAGGCACCACCTCACGCCGCACAAGAAGGTAATTTAGATCGCTGCCGTTTCTTAGGGTACGGCTGCTTGGCAGAAGATCCGAAATGCGCAGACCCTCCCGCCACTGATATCCGCCCGGCTGTTGAACATTACCTAATACCGTAATCGAGTCCTCGAGCTGTTCCATGCCCATCGGGATCACAATGGTGTCGCCATCGCGTACTTTGATTGCGCGTCCCGATGGCAGCGTTTGATCTGCCTGCAATACGCGTAAGCCTTGCCCAGGTTCGAACCGTTCAATTTTGACAGCGGTCTTCAGCGCTGTCGGCTTTAGCCCGCCCGCCAGACCGATCAGGTCTTCGATGTTCGCAGCACCCTTGTACTCGTAAATCGCCGGACGGTTGACCTCGCCCGCAACCGTGGCGCGCGTACCTACGGGTGGCACGAAAACGACGTCCCCGGCCAGCAATCTGACGTCTGCGCGACTGTCGCCGCGTAACAGGACATCGTAAACATCGAGCCGTTGGATCAATCTTCCGGATCGCTTCAGCTCAACACGACGCAAGCTGCCGTTAGTCGCCACACCCCCACCCGCTGCCAGCGCCGTGGTAATCGTAGAGAGCGGGCTAACAGCGTAAGACCCCGGGCGACTAACGTCACCAACTACGAAGACTTGTAACGCCCTTAACTCGCTCAGCGTGACGCTCGCCTGAGTACCGATAAGCCGTTGCCTTACCTGCTCACCAACAAGTTCTTGGGCGCTGGCGTATGTTCGCCCGGCCACGATAATTGGCCCAATCTCGGGAAACTGGACGGCCCCGTTACTCTCCACACGCAATTCGTATTCGATGTTTCGGTTACCGAACAGCTGCACCCGAAACGTATCGCCAGGGCCCACGACATAATCGGCAGCGGCAGGGAGCGCAACGTTGGGCCGCAAACCGGCTGAGCCTGCCTCAAACAGCTCATAGCCAAACGGCTTTAGAGCGGCCACGCCCACCGCTGCCAATGGCAGGCGTACGACCTCTACCGAGAACATTGACAATGCCGGTTCGGCAGCCAGCCGTAGACTAGCCTGCTGTTCATCTAGGCCCGCCAAACCGATCGAGCCAATCCGAGGCATCTCCGCTCTTCCCAACCGATCTAGCAGATACGGGTTGCCACCTTCCAATAAATCCTCGAGCTCCCGCAGCTCCTCTTCGACTTGCTCATCGCCTACCCCGTTTTCCTGTACTTCAAGCTGCAGAATTAGGGTATCGCCAGCCGCGAACACGGGATATTCCGGCTCGGCCACCGGCTCGACGAAAGGCAGATCGACTGGGACTGGTTGCGCCTCGTCGCTTGTCGTATTCCGCTGAGTAGTCCGTTCGAGGTTGCGGAGCTGCTCAAGCGCAGCCTGTCGTTGTGCAGGCGGCAACAGATTGAGTACCCGCTGTTGCTCGGCTGACAGCCGCGGCGCTTGGGCTAGCGCCAACTCCGCCAAAAGCAGAAATGCCCACGCAAACCAAGTTAGAGTAACTCTTGTCACTGCAATCAAAACTCCTGAGTCAGTTTCACGAACCCTCGAGCATCGGTCCTGTCTATCCCACCCACAGTATCTTCCAATCGTTGGGCGCCCAGCCCCAACTCCAGTACACCGAATTCGGTGTCCCTAGCATAGCTGACGTTGACGTCCAACAAATCCTTAGCCGTTGCGGTAATGCTGTTGTTGGGATCCGGCGCTCCGCCCCGATTGAGTTGGGAAAACCTGAGCGACGCGTGAAGCCGCCCGCGGCGATCGTGCCGGGCAAGCAGGCCGATGGTCGCTGTTCGGGCATCGTTATCCGTCGAGTACCCGATGGCCCTACCGCGATAACGATAGCCGTCAGGGTAAGACGAATTATTGTATGCACAATTAAATGATGGGGTTCTGAACCGGCAGGTCGTGTCCGAATATTCCAGATAGGCGTGCCAATCAGCGGCGGCGCGTTCGCTCCGCCCCCAAAATTCCAGGCCAAACAGCCCCATGTACTGGCTGGGGAATCCGCCAGCCTCATCTTCGCCAATAAACTGACCATAAAGGGCATAGGGTAGGCTACCAAGCGGCGATAACCAGCGTATGTCGAATCCAGCAAGCTGGTTGGCCACGTCTACGGCAACGCCTTTGTCAGCATTGGACGATCCCGCGAGTATTTTCAGGAAAGAGTCGCTGTCGCAGACGCGCCCTGAGCCACACCATTGAGCAGTGCGCAGAAGGCCGATTTCCAACGCCTGTAAGGGGCGAAAATTCACCCGCCAGCCGAAGAATCGGGCATTCGGCACTGGCCGGTCGCCTTCGAGCTGACCCCAAATTACGCTGCTCGACCAAGGCCCTATCCATTGCAACCACTTGCTCTGAAAGGGCGTCGAGAAGTTTCGCTCCAGCACCAACGCCGGAATCGGCCTGGCGTTGTTTGACAAAATCAGGCTTCCACCCCAACCCGGTCCCCACCAGCGGTCCACCACTGCGGCGCCAATCATCCAGTTACCTAGCGCCATGGTGGCGTAGGAACCGTCCGCGCGAACCTCCTGGCCATCAGACTTCTCGTCTGAGTAGCCTGGCTGTAACCGCACAGCGAACCTCTCGCCGGTCCAATCAACGGCAACCGAGGCCTCAAACTTACCGCGCGCGACGTTCTGAAAGCCTCTTACCAGCTGCGGATTATCGGAGACACCTATTGATGCTCGGCCGCGCCATACCCCGGTGCTTGTTTCCTGGCGAACCAACTTCTGCAGCCGCGTGAAGGCACGCATTGTCGCCTCACTAAGTTGGTCGCTTGACCGGACAGCATTGATATCTTGAGCGACATCGCCAGCGGACAATGGCCAACTCGAGATCGGGCTGCTAATGACGCCCGCATCTGCCAACCGCTGCACATCAGCCTTGAGCCACGGATCACCCGATGCAATCCAGGGCTCGGCCATGGAGCCCGCTGAAACTGTGATGCTCATCAGCAAGCATGCCAGCCAATCCCAGCGCTTGGGTTGTAAAGACCACTCTGGCAACGAGATCCCCGGCGAGCTTGGAAACCCGGCATGATACGGGGCGTCCAGGGGGGCGGCAAGCCCGCCTAATTATTAGGTATCGCTGTGCTAGCCATCAATCGGCGCCGCGGGGCACTCCAGTACATTTACGCCGGGCGCGGCCAAACCCAATCAGGCCTTAGGGCCGCAAGGGGATGCACTTGCACGCTTGAAAGGATTGCTATCGCGTAATGTCGTAGTAATCGACATACCAATCAACGAATCGAGCCACGCCCGCCTCCACGGGCGTGTCAGGCCGATACCCCATGTCGTTCACCAGGTCTTCTACATCCGCCCACGTGTCCGGAACGTCCCCAGGTTGTAGGGGCAGAAAATTTTTCTTGGCCTCGCGGCCTAGGCACTCCTCCAGGACTTCGATATATCGCATCAAGTCGACGGGCCGCTGATTGCCAATGTTGTAGAGTCGATACGGTGCCGGGCTAGTCCCGGGATCCGGCGTATCACTCGACCAGGATTCGTTCGGCGTTGCAACCTTGTCCATTGCCGCGACTACGCCTTTTGCAATATCCCCAACGTAGGTGAAGTCGCGACGGTGATTGCCATGGTTGAAAACATCGATGGGCTTGCCGGCGAGGATATTCTTGGTAAACAAGAACAAAGCCATATCGGGTCGGCCCCATGGGCCGTACACGGTAAAGAAGCGCAATCCGGTCGTGGGCAACTCGTATAGGCTTGAGTAAACATGCGCCATGAGTTCATTGGCCTTCTTGGTAGCGGCATAGAAGGACAGTGGATGATCTACGTTGTGATGAACGGAGAACGGCATCTGCGTGTTGGCACCGTATACCGAACTGGTGGACGCATAAACGAGATGTTGCACGTCATTGTGACGACAACCCTCCAACACGTTGGCCGTACCAACTACATTGCTCTCCACATAAGCTAGGGGATTCTCGATGCTATAGCGGACGCCAGCCTGGGCGGCCAAATGGATAACGCGCTCGAATTCCTCTTTGCGAAAGCATGCCGCCATGCCTGCTCGATCCTTGAGATCCGTTCGATAGAACGAGAAATTCTCTTGGACCTCAAGTTGAGCCAGCCGCGCCTCCTTTAGGCTGACGTCGTAATAGTCGTTAAGGTTGTCGAGCCCCACCACCTGATCACCACGGGCGAGCAGCAGCTGCGCTGTATGATAACCGATAAATCCTGCGGCCCCGGTCACTAAGACTTTCATCGAGTAACCCAACGAGAAGTCAATAACGAATCACAGTCGTCCATCAACGCCTCGCCCCAGGACATGCTTAATATCGTAGAGGACGTGGCAAATCTTTCCAAACTGCCGCACGCCCTCCTCGCCTAATTGTGCGAACTGACGATGCGCGACCGCGACCACAACCGCATCGTAAGCACCCTTCTCAGGGGTCGATATCGGCCGTAAATCGTATTCCTCCTCGGCCTCGCCCGCATCGACCCATGGATCGTAGACATCGACATTGCAATGGTACTTCTCAAGTTCGCGGATCACATCCACAACCTTCGTGTTGCGAAAGTCTGGGCAATTCTCCTTAAAAGTCAGCCCCAAAACCAAAACCCTCGATTTCGCAGGCTGGATTTCCTTGGCGATCATCAGCTTGACGACTTCAGAGGCTACGTAACCACTCATGCTGTCGTTCAAGCGCCGGCCGGCGAGTATCATTTCTGGGTGATAGCCAATTTGCTGCGCTTTGTAGGTTAGGTAATAAGGATCGACACCAATACAGTGCCCCCCTACCAACCCAGGCCGGAACGGCAGGAAGTTCCACTTGGTACCGGCCGCCTCGAGCACCTCGTCCGTATCAATGTCGAGGCGATTGAAAATCAGCGCGAGCTCATTGATCAGAGCGATGTTGACATCGCGTTGGGTATTCTCGATGACTTTAGCGGCCTCGGCCACCTTGATGCTTCCCGCCCGATGAGTTCCCGCAGTAATGATACTTTTATAAAGCGCATCCACAAAATCCGCCGTTTCCGGTGTTGAACCGGAAGTAATTTTCAATATCGTCGGCAGGCGGTGCTCTTTGTCCCCTGGATTAATACGCTCGGGGCTATAGCCCACAAAGAAATCTTTGTTTAAGCGCAATCCCGAAACCTCTTCTAGGATCGGGACGCAGACCTCCTCCGTGCACCCCGGATACACAGTGGATTCATAGATCACAGTGTCACCGCGCTTAAGTACGGATCCGACGGCGCGACTGGCACCCTTCAGGGGCGACAGCAATGGTCGTTTATCGCCGCTTACGGGGGTTGGGACCGTAACGACATAAACATTGCAATCCGCAATATGGTTTGCATCGGCGGTGAAACTGAGGTGTCGCGCAGCGCTCAGTTCGTCAGCTTCGACTTCCAGCGTAGAATCCTTTCCGGCGCGCAATTCGGCAATCCGGTCCGCCTTGATGTCGAAACCCACGGTCGGGAATCGCCGGCCGAACTCGACGGCGAGCGGCAAGCCCACATAGCCCAGGCCCACCACGGCGATGCGCGTGTCGTCTAAATTCATGCTGTCGTCTATCCCGCCCCCGAGCCAATGGCGATTCTACGGCATTCTTGGGGAACCCGCCCCCGGCC
>JAHEKG010000077.1 GCA_024638475.1 Rhodospirillales bacterium
CGGTTTGATTCGGCGGACAACATCCTGAAGATGGATTCCTACTGGCTGGTTGATCTCCGCGCCGGACTGCGCGGCGACAACTGGGACGTGGTCGCCTACGCTAAGAACTTACTCGACGATGACACTGTCAAAACGGCGTTCCTATTTACGGATTTTTCGACCATCAACGTAGTCCCGTTCCCACCACCCTTCACCTTTGTGCTGGCCAATGGAGTTCAGTCGCGTATGCCCGACCCCCGCCAGGTCGGTTTAAGGGCCAGCTACCGCTTTTGACAATAATATTTGCATCGACCACCACCTGCTAGGACAATAACGCCAAGATTTCAGGAGAGTAGAAACATGGCAAAAATCAAACTCAAGACCGACCGTCCGACTCATACGGCCGAGTTCATCAAATCGGATGCCGAACGGGCCGTATTCCTCGGCAATCCGGCCCTCGACAACATGATGAGCAGCCTGATCGCGCTGGGCACCGAGGTGTGGTCCACAAAGCGCCGCATGAACGTGCTCGAGGCACTGCTCGAGGAACGCGGGGTTACCCAGCAGATGATCGAGGAATATGTGCCGACCGCCGAGCAGGAAGCCAAGTGGGAAAAGGAGCGGGATGGCTTTATCGATCTCACCTATTCGCCGCTGTTGCGCGAAGGTGACTTGCCCGTTGCCACGCCGTTTTCCCATGACACCAAGTAGGCGGCTGGGCCCCGAGGAGATATCGTAATGACCATCAATCGCAGATCCTTACTTGCCGCGACTGCCGCGGTGGGTTCTTTAGTCGGCTCCGTGTTCGGCAAGCCGAAAACAGCGGCCGCAGCAAACACCAATGTGAATCTCTCGCCGCCCGGTGACATTGCGCCCCGCGGCAGCAAGGGCCGTTTCGAACGCATTCCCGAGCTCAATCTCGAGAGTAAATGGGACTTCGTCACCGGTTTCCGCAAATTTCAAAACCGGTTTAGCCCCGTCGTCAAGGCGAGAGTCGAGAAAATCATGGAAGCCAAGGGCCTCGACCCGAAAGCTCAACTCACCATGGAAGAATCTCTCGAGCTGGTTAAGGACGACCTATTGGTGCAGACCAGCGGACGTACCTGGATCAGTAACCAGCAGGTGACTTGGAAGATCTTCCAGGACTATTACCACGAGCATGCCGAAGAATATCTGGCAGAAATGGAAGCTGCTGACAACGACGGACCGGGCATGGTGGAATTCGATCCGGATTTGAACATCCCCGATTACATCCGGCACGAGATTCATATTCAGCCGGGCGGTTATATCGGCGATCCGTTCGCGGGCCACATCTACCATCACGGCACCAACAGTTTTTCTGCCGGCATTCCGTTCCTCGGCGATAACGAACAGGATCAAATCCCGATCAAACAGGTGGCGCGTTTGCCGTTGCCCGAGGATGGCGTGGTCAAGCGGATTCTGGACATGGGTTGCGGCATTGGCCGCTATACCGCCGCGCTCAAGGAACGCTGGCCGGATGCCGAGGTGTGGGGCATCGATGTCGGCGGTCCGTTGGTGCGTTACGGGCACATGCGCGCACGCGACATCGGCATTGCCGTGAATTTCTCCCAACGCAACGCAGAAGATACCAAGTTCCCCGATAACTATTTCGATATTGTCACCTCTAATATCATCAACCATGAGATCACCGCCGAAGGCAACAAGCGGGTCATCGCCGAGGCTTACCGCATCACCCGTCCCGGGGGTTATTACTACCCGATCGATTTTCAGTCGAGGGGTGACCGGAACGTGGCTTACGGACAATACAGGCGCTGGTGGGATCACCGTTGGAATTGCGAGCCCTGGTCGCCCGCGTTTGTGGCCTCCGATTTCGACGCTCAGATTGAAAAGGCCGGCTTCGTATTCAACCATGACACACCGCCCGCGATGCCCGGGTTCGGTGCGCGCCACGCGGTGAAGAAGGCCTGAGCGCGTCCCCATAGTTGAAGGCTGTCCAAGATCCGCCCGTGGGTTTGCCACTGGCGGATCTTTTGTTTAGGGCTTAGGCGGAAATGAAAAAAATCATGATTCTGGGGGCCACCCACCTCATCGTCGTCCTGATTGGTTTTGGCGCCGGAATCTACGCGCTACCCATACTGACGGCGCCGCCCGCGCCGGATGCCACTGAGATAGGCGCCGCCGCGAAAGGCGCTCAGTACTTGACTGAGTTTCGGCGGGACCTAAAGGATAGCGATGCGTTGCATTGGGGCGAGGGAACGGTCTCTGTTGGGCCGCGAGCGATCGCGCTGCAGGGTCGGATTGCTCCCGGACCCGACTACCGGCTGTATCTGTCGCCTGAGTTCGTCGAAACGGAGGCGGCGTTTGCTCGCCTGAAGCCGCGGATGGTTCAGGTCGGTGCCGTTAGGACGTTCGAGAACTTCATCGTTGAAGTTCCGCAAACGATCGACCCGGCGGCATTTAACACCGTGATCGTCTGGTGCGAGTCATTTGGCCAATTCATCACGGCCGCGCAATACCGCTGAGAACCTAATAGTGAGGTGGCGTTTCATCCTCCGAGGTATCCGCCGGTAGCGTATCACTCAGTGCGCGAACGCGTTCCCGCAATGAATCACATAGCTCTTCGAGTTTGGTGATGCTTGCCTGCTGCTGCGCGACAACATCATTAAGTTCGAGCAACAGCGCTTCCTGGTGTGCCAGTTTCGTCTCGATATTTTCAAAGCGGTTTTCTGTCATCGGTGCCTATTCACTAGCCCCCGGTTAGCGGTGGCCCGTGCTCGGGTCGTCGCAGCACACTAAAGGGGCTCATGAAATGCTCATCGGTGGCGACGTGTTGTGACTGCGGGTGCCGGTCGCGCATCATTGCTTTGATGGTCTCGCCCATGCCCTTGCGGGCATAAATCAAGAACAGGTATTTGCCGCTTTCGATGTCCTGATGGAATGGTGCGAGCTTCCGGTTCTCGTTGCCAACGCCGATTAGGCCGCCTTCCCAGGCGCCGAACAGGGTCGTGGCGAACACGACGCCGGCATAGGCGATGGCGGGCACGTTGGATCCGAACGGTTGCAGCCAGCCGAGCAGCATCGCCAGACCTATGCCGATGATGAACCCGGTTGAGGCGCCCATGATTCCCGAGCGCAGGAAATCCAGGGTTTCGACGTAATTGCTGGAGTGGATGTGTTGTTTCCGCAGTCCGGCTTCGTCTTTGCTGATGACGTGGATGCACCAATCCTTAACGCCGGCGGCGTGTAAATCATCGGAAATGGTGTGCGCGCTATCCAGGCTGGGTGAGAGATAATAGAGGCATTTCATCCGCTTCTCTCCGCTAGATGGGACCCGCAATTTTAGCACACCGCCGCGTGTGGGCGCGCGGATGCGGCCTCGGCGCCGACTATTCGGCAGTCCAGCCGCCGTCGACGATTAAGCTCGAGCCCGTCATGAGTGCGGAGGCATCGGAGGCCAGAAAGACGATAGCCCCCATCACGTCTTCCACTTGGCCGATACGGCCGAGCTTGATTTTGGCGAGGACTCCCTCGAGGAATGCCTTGTCGTCGAAGAATGGGCGGGTCATCGGGGTCTCAATAAAGGTTGGGGCGATGCTGTTCGAGCGAATACCATATTGGGCAAGGTCTAGGGCAATCGCTTTATTCATGCCCTCGATGGCCCATTTCGAAGCGCAATACAACGCGCGATTGATACCGCCGACGTGACCCATCTGGGAACCGAGGTGAATCAAGGATCCAGCCACACCCGCGGCAATCATTTGCTCGGCGGCGGCTTTGGCGACGAAAAATGCACTCTTGACGTTAAGGTCCATGACGGCGTCGTAGTCCGCTTCGTTGACGTCGAGGATCGGCTTGGGCCGGTTGGTGCCGGCGTTATTGACCAAGATATTGAATGCCGGTGTCGTGCTAAAGAATTGGTTCACCGCGCTGAGGTCGGTGACGTCCAAAACCGCGGACGTGGCATCGCCGCCCCGTGCCTTAATTGCCGCCGCCGCAGCTTCGATTTCTCCGCGGGTCCGCGCCAGTAAGGTGACCGCGGCCCCGGCATCCGCCAGGGCCGCGGCGGCCCCCAGGCCGATGCCGCGCCCGGCCCCGGTGATGGCCGCGCGTTGTCCATCCAGCCGGAAGCTAGGGGTTTGTGGCAGTGACTCGGGCATCGTCGTCAGTTATTGCGGCTGCACGGCGCTAGCGTAGGGGACGTCGCGCCCGCCATAGCGGCGGACGCGAATATTCGCCTGTTCACCGTGTCCGGCGAAGCCCTCGAGTGCACACAGCCGCGAACAATATTCCCCGATCATCGTGCTTGCCTCATCCGTCAAGACGCGTTGATAGGTGCAGGTCTTGATGAACTTGCCGACCCATAAGCCACCGGTATACCGCGAGGCCTTGCGCGTTGGCAGCGTGTGATTGGTGCCGATGACCTTGTCTCCATAGGAGACGTTCGTCCGCGGACCGAGGAACAACGCGCCGTAGTTGGTCATGCGATCGAGGAAATATTCCGGATCCTGGGTCATCACCTGCACGTGCTCGGAGCCGATATCGTCCGCGATTCGGACCATTTCATCGTAGGCCTCCGCGACGATCACTTCGCCGTAGTCCCGCCATGCCTTGCCGGCGTGATCGGCGGTTGGCAGTATCTTGAGCAGCCGTTCGATTTCGATGACCGTTTCGCGGGCGAGTTTCTCCGAGTTGGTTAGTAGTACGGCGGGGCTGTCCGGACCGTGTTCGGCCTGGCCGAGGATGTCCGTGGCGCATAGCTCCGCATCGACGCTTTCGTCGGCGATGATTAGGGTTTCCGTAGGCCCCGCGAGCAAGTCGATGCCCACTCGCCCGAATAGCTGGCGTTTGGCTTCGGCGACGAACGCATTGCCCGGGCCCACCAACATGTCGACGGGGGCGATGGACTCCGTCCCGAGGGCCATGGCGCCGATGGCCTGGATGCCACCGAGGGCGTAGATGGCGTCGGCGCCCCCCATGGCCTGGGCTGCGACGATGGCAGCCGCGGGTTTGCCCTGAAAGGGTGGGGCGCAGGTAATGACCCGCGGTACGCCCGCTACTTTCGCGGTAATTACCGACATATGCGCCGACGCGAGTAGTGGATACTTACCGCCCGGCACATAACAGCCGGCAGCGTTGACGGGAATGTTTTTATGCCCTAGCACCACGCCAGGCAAGGTTTCCACTTCGACGTCCCGCAGGGCCTGGCGCTGGATTTCCGCAAAGTTGCGCACCTGCGCCTGAGCGAATTCGATGTCCGTGCGGTCTTGCATGGACAATGTATCGACACACGCCTGGATCTCGGCCTCGGTTAGTCGGTAGTCCTCGCGGTCCCAGTTGTCGAATTTGATGGACAGATCGCGAATGGCCGCATCGCCGCGCTGTTCGATGTCGGCGAGTGTGGCTTCGACCACGTTGCGAACCTGACGGTCGGTATCTGCGCGCTGCTCGGTGGCGGCGCCCTTTTTGAGCCAAATTGCCATGGCTGCTCCTTAATATTTTTCGGGCTGGGCAGGGCGGTATTATGACGCCGCTTTGGTTTTAATCCAGTCTTGTCACCAGCGACTGTCCGGGGTTATTCGGGTCCGCGACGCTGATCATTCTGACGTTGTGTGCCTTCCGCAGCGCGGCTCGGCGAGCCTCGAATGCCGAGGGCTCAATACGCCGGTCGCGGTACAAGATGAAGGCCCGCAGGCTGCCCCTTGCGTCGCCCTCGCTATGCAGTCCCACGTTGGAGCGAAGCCTCCGATCCGGGGTGACGAAACTGAAATACATTCGATAGACGTCCACGCCGGTTTTCGGGTTGGTATTCAATCTTACCCCGTCGTGGTCGCCCAACATTCGGTAGACCACGTTGGGGCCGCCCGAAGATGCGGAGTGATCCATGAAGATATTGCCCAGGCTCCCGGCCGCATCGATCAGTTCGCCAGTGGTCTCGACCACGACCTCGATGCCTTCGCCTGGCTTTTCCAAGCCTTTGCCGTAGCGTGTGGCACCGAGACCCGCAGGATAGATTCGATATTCCGTTTCGTAAAAGCGGCGCCCCCGCAATTCGATGTGCACTAGGCTATTGTAGGAGCGGATGAGGTAATTCATATCTGAATCTAGATAGGTATTATCGCTTTCCCACCATCCCGACATTTTCTGCCAAAACGGGAAATCGGCGAGTAGTAATTCCTCGTCCTGAGCTTTATATTCAGCGCGCCCGCTCGCAACGACGCTAAGCAGTAAGAACATTCCGAGCTTTATTGAGTGTTGGCTCCTCATTCACGCATCCAGGAACTTGAGAATGGCTGCGGTTTTTTGCGTTGCGCCGGCTGTGAACGGCAGTACCAGATGCTGCGAATCGGGTATCAACGCGGCGGCCTCTTCTACGGAGACATGCAGGGGGTCCGCCTCATGGGCCATGCAGAAGGTCGGCACATTGAGCAATGGTAGGCGTTTGTGGGTCTTGTGGCGAAACACCGCGTTATAGCCCTTATGGTAGTGATTCATTGCCTTCATCACCTCGATAACGTAGTCGTGCAACACGGCTGGCGGCCAGGGTTCCTTGCCCAGATAGTGTTCTGCGTCGCGCTTATAGTGAGGGAAGTACACCCCCATGTCCTTGATGAAATTCCAGGCCCAAACAAAGTGTTCACCATTTGGCTGTGGCGTTATCAGCGGGGCATAGTTTTGCAGCATGTCGGCTGCCAATGCGGGGTCGAACAGCGCAACGCCGTCGAAGACCAGCTTGCGGACCCGATCCGGATGCGCAATGGCGAGTTCCAGGCCGATATTGGCACCCGTATGGCTACCATAAACGTCGATCCGATCCAGGCCTAGGGCGTCCAATATCCTTGCGACGCTGTCGGCGTAGTAGACGAGATCGGGTTCATCCGGCGCCGGCGGCACGGAATCTCCGAAGCCGAGCGTGTCTGCAGCGATGGTTTGACGCGTCTCGCCGAGCAGGGCGACGAGGTCCGCCAACCCTTTCGAGGAACCCGGGCCCGCGTGCATCATGTACAACGGCAAAGGGCCACCACGTTTTGAATCGCCCGCGTGGCGGTAGTGAATCAGCCCCTCTTTGATGCGTACAAACGCACGATCGATTTGCATTGGTTTGTCTCCCTTTTTTGTTGCAGGCGCCGCTTGAGTCTCGCCGCTGGGCGCGCCCAATGAAATCGGCGCCGCCGTGGCGGCCATCCCCTCGAGCACCCTGCGTCGTGTCAGCATATATCCCCCTCTGGGCATTACCATCCTGCTGGGTTCGCGGAGCGTTTGCCAGCCGATTCGTGCCATTGATCACTGGGTAATCCTTCGGACGATACTGGTATATTGTTTGGGCCTACTGCCGTGAAGGTTTCGCCGATGTTGCCGTTTCGCTGGTTCCTCGTCGCCCTGTTTTGTGCCTGTTCCGCCGCGGCGATGGCCCGGCCCTTCCCGCAGCACACCATGGATTGGGCCGGCCTGGCGAACGCCATCGTCCAGCGCCTGCAGCTGGAACCCGGTGAGGAAGTGGTGTTAGTGGCTCACCCCGACCGGTTTCAGCCAATTATTCCCCATTTGCGGTATGCCGTGATGTTAGCGGGGGGAATCGACTTAGGCGTCATTCTCGTTCCGGCGCACCCGTATCCTGAGAGCTGGGATCCAAAAGTCGTAGAGGCGGGATTCGCGGCCTCCCGCAAACGCTACATCGAGATGCTCGAAGAGGTCGAGGTAGGCATCATGCTACCCGGCGCCAATCCGGCCCACCCGGTCTACAGTGCTCTCCAGGCTTTGTTGATGGATAAGGGCGGCGCCAGGCGGACAGTGCATTTTCATTGGACGGACGCCTACAGCCCCTCCAGCGATGACACCGGTCTTACCGGCGTCAGCGTTTTGCCCGGGCATCCACCGCCGCCGCTGCATGTGGTGGACCAACTTTACCAAACCGCCGTTATCGACTCCGACGATGCCGCGATCGCGGCGCAGCAGGCACGTTTCGCTGCGGCCCTGCGCAATGCGACGGTGCGAGTCACCTCACCGGCGGGGACGGATATTCGCTTTCGTGTGGGCGAACGGGACATCATTCAACAAAACGGTAATGCCTCCGCCGAACGGATGCGCCGCGGCGCGCCTTTTCTGGATCGCGAGGTCGAGATACCGCCGGGTGCGGTGCGAGTTGCCCCGCTGGAAGCCTCGGTTAACGGCGTCGTGGTGTACCCGTTCTCCGCTTGGAACGGGCGCACGGTGATTGACGCGACGCTGCACTACCAGGCCGGCCGTATTGTCCGTACCGAAGCTGCGGAGGGCCTGCAGCACTTGCGTGCGGAACTCGCCGCGGCCCCCGAAAAATCCAGGGCGTTTCGAGAGTTTGCGCTGGGCTTCAACCCGCTACTCAGCGTGGCCGCCGCCAATCACGCGTGGATTCCCTATTTTGGTTACGGCGCCGGTGTGGTTCGTCTCGGCATCGGTAACAATGGTCAATTGGGCGGCGACGTGGCGGGTAGTTACTTTCGCTGGCGCGACCTCTTGATCGATGCCACGGTCACGGTCGGTGACACGGTGTGGGTTCGTAACGGCGAACTAATTCGATAGCTACCTAGGAAACACCTGCCATGATGATGCCGAGAACTGCCCTGTTGATCGTTTCGCTATGCTGGATGTCCGCGGTGTCGGCTCAGCAAGCTGTCGCGCTCAAGAGCGAGGCGTGGTCGTTTATTGAAGCCAGAGCCGATGTCTTCGCTGCGGCTAACCGGACCATTTGGAGCGCTGCTGAAGGCAGTTTGCAAGAGGTCGAATCTTCGCGCGCGCTGCAAGCGCTGCTGGCGGACAGCGGCTTCGAAGTGGAGGCGGGGGTGGCGGGGATGCCTACGGCGTTCGTCGCCAGTTTCGGCAGCGGCCGCCCCGTCATCGGTTTTCTGGCCGAGTACGATGCCCTGCCGGGCGTGTCTCAAGCGGCTGTCCCGACCCCTAACATCGGGCCCAACCCCGAGGCTGGCCACGCCTGTGGGCATTCGGTATTCGGCGTTGGTTCCACGGCCGCGGCGTTGGCCGTAAAGGAGTTGATCGCCGCGGGCAAGCTCGAGGGTACCGTCAAGTTGTACGGAACGCCCGCCGAGGAAACGGGGATCGGCAAGATTTACATGCTCCGCGCGGGCTACTTCAAAGGTGACGATGTCATTCTTTCTTGGCACGCCAGCGACAAGACTCAAGCCAGCTATGGATCGACCAAGGCCATCGTCAACGTCAAGTTCAAGTTCGCGGGCGTGGCGGCCCATGCGTCGGCGGCACCCTTTGGTGGCCGGAGCGCGCTGGACGCTGTTGAACTTATGAATACGGGTGTCAACTTCATGCGCGAGCACGTCAAACAGGACGCGCGTATTCACTACGTGATTACCGATGGTGGTGGTCAGCCGAATGTGGTGCCGCCGGTGGCGGAGGTTTGGTATTACATCCGCGCAAATGATTTTAATGATGTCGTCGATTACTTTGCGTGGGTAAAGCAGATTGCGGAGGGGGCGGCGCAAATGACTCAGACCCGGCTGACGCAGGTCGAGGTGCAGTCCGAGATGCACGAATTGTTTCCCATCAGAACCCTGGCGCAAACGGTCCACCAAAACTTAACCTTCGTTGGGCCACCCCAATGGGATGCAGCGGAGAAACAGTTCGCCCGCGCCACCCAGGCCGCCTTCGGTTCGCCCCAGGGCCGCTCGTACGAAAATCCCATCGCCTTGCATGCCGCGGTTGAGCCCCTACCCGAGCAGCTTTCGGAACCCAGGGCATCCACGGATCAAGGTGACATTTCCTGGTTTGTTCCCACTGGGGGCTTGAGGGTGGCCGCCTTTGGCTACGGCTTGCCAATCCACTCCTGGCCTGTGGTGGCGGCGACAGGCACATCCATTGGCACCAAGGCGTTGCTTGTCGCGGGCAAGACGCTCGCCGCGACGGCCGTAGACCTGTACACGGATCCGGCGTTATTGGCGAGCGTAAGAGCGGATTGGCAGCAGACGCGTGGAGACGCACCGTGGAAGACTCTGATTCCAGAGGGTCAGATGGCCCCGACTCAAGTTCGCTAAGCCTCCGTTAACGGGCATAGCGCATCATACTCCGTTTAGCCTAAACGAAAGGGTAGCGAGCGTAGTCGTTGCCCTGAGGCGGCATAAATGGCATTGCCAACCGCCGGGGCTATCGGCGGAACGCCAGGTTCGCCGAGCCCGCCCATGGCTTCGCCCGAGTCGATGAACTCCACCGCTAGCTCGGGCGCATCGGCTAGCGTGAGGGACCGGTAGTCGGGGAAGCTGCGCTGTTCGACAGCCCCATCGCTGAGTGTAATCTCCTGATATAGGGCGGCCGAAAGGCCAAACAGGATTCCGCCCTGAATCTGTGCCAGGCCCTGGTCGGGATTCACCGCAAAACCGCAATCGACAGCGGCCCATACCTTGTGCACTTTGATACGCCCCGCAGCATCGACGCTGACCTGGGCTACTTGAGCGACGCTCGTACCGAAACACTCCACAATCGCGATCCCTTTGCCATGCCCCTCAGGTATAGGCGCGTTCCAATCCGCCATTTCAGTCACTCGGTCTAGCACGGCTTGATGCCGGGGTTTTTCGGAGAGCAGAGCCCGCCGGTACCGATACGGGTCTTTGCCCGCGGCGATGGCGAGCTCGTCGATAAAGGACTCCATGAAAAAGCCCTGTTGGGAGTGGCCGACGGATCGCCATGAGCCATGCCGCAGGTTTTCGGGTGGCGAGTGCGCAATAATTTCCTGATGAGGTATGCCGTAATGGGGGCGAGCGGCGCCGAAATCGCCGGGGCCGGAAAATTCACTGACCCAACACACCGGTTCAGCATTCTTATTCAGGCCGCCGCGACAGCGCGCCATTAGGGCGGGCCGATAAAAGTCATGTTGCATGTCTTCTTCCCGGCTCCAGATCAGCTTGACTGGTGTTGGGGACATGACGCTGGCGATTCGCACGGCTTGGTCGACATAGTCGAAAGCACCAGGTAGTCGCCGGCCGAAGCCGCCGCCCAGGTGGGTGTTGTGAAACACGACCTGTTCGTCGTCGAGGCCCGCGGCCTTGGCGGCAACACTGCGTGCATTGAGCGGATCCTGGGTGCCGGCCCATACCTCGCAGCGATCCGCCTTCACTTGGGCCGTGGCGGCCATGGGTTCCATGGTGGCATGGGCCAGATAGGGTACCCGATACTCTGCCTCGACCAGCTGATGTGCGCTGGCGAGTGCGGCCGTACCATCGCCGACGAGGTGATCCACATCGCCATCGTCTTCACTGAGGACCCGCGCATGGGCGTCGTACAATTCTTGCGTCGAAGCCGTACCCCTCTCGCTGGCGCCAAAAGTGGGCGCAAGGGATCGCAGGCCGCGCAAAGCGGGCGTGAACCCTTCGGCGACAACGGCAACGGCATCGGGTAATTCAACGACCTCGCGAACCCCGGCGACAGCCAGTGCCGGCGCGTGGTCCACCGCTTGCAACGCGCTGCCCGGCACCGGCGCGGCCGCCACCGTCGCATAAAGCATCCCGGGCAACGTCACGTCCACGGCGTAAACGGCTTTGCCGACGACCTTGTCCGGCAAGTCGGGGCGCGGGATCGAGCGACCCATCAGCGTGAACTGCTCGCGGGTCTTGAGCGGGGGATTCTGAGGCGGCTTGAGTCTTGCCGCAACACTCGCGAATTCCCCATAAGTGCCGCTGCGGTCCGAGGCTGCATGCCTGATCACCGACCGGCTGGCGGAGCATTCGTCGACGCCGACACCCCACTCGCGGGCGGCCGCTTCCAACAGCATCGCACGGGCCGCCGCGCCGGCGACACGCATGCCGTATTGCCCCGTGGTGATCGTGCTCGAGCTGCCCCCGGTTATTTGCAGCGGTACCATACGACTGACTCGATACGTGGTGTATTCCAAAGCGCGTGTGAGCCACGCCGGAATGTCCGACATTATTCGCAGGAATCCCGCAATCAGGTGGCCGTTTGCATAGGCGATTTCGGCCGGTGCTTCTTGAATGACGACGTCTTCCCAGTCCGCATCGAGTTCATCGGCAAGCATCATCGCCAGACCGGTTTGTGCACCTTGTCCCATTTCGCAGTGGGGGATAATGGCAATGACTCGATTATCCGGAGTGATTTTCAGCCAGGTGGTGAGGTGCGCGGCGTCCTTGGCATTCTTATCCCTCAGGCCGAGCCGGTTCGGTGCCAGCGCGATGCCGCCAACCCCCAGGACCAAGCCGCCACCCAATAGACTTCCGGCCGTAATGAAAGCCCGGCGTGTCCACTTACCCATCCGCAGCCTCCGCCCGCTTGGCCGCGGCGGCGTGAATGGCCTTGCGGATGCGCATGTAGGTGCCGCAGCGGCACAGGTTGGTAATTTGATTGTTGATATCGGTGTCCGTCGGATTCGGCGTGGCGTCGAGCATGGCGGCCACTGCCATGATCATGCCGGATTGGCAATAACCGCATTGGGGAACCTGCTCGGCCAGCCAGGCGGCCTGGACAGGATGGAGCTCGTCGTCGCCGGCCAGACCTTCGATGGTGGTGACTGCCGCGCCCTGGGCGGCGCCGGTCGGAATGATACAAGACCGCACGGCAGCACCATTCAAGTGGACCGTACAAGCTCCGCAGGCGCCAATACCACAGCCGAATTTGGTGCCGGTCAGGCCCGCGATCTCTCGCAGTGCCCATAACAGCGGCGTATCTTCGTCAACATCCAGCTGTATGCGCTGGCCATTTAGTTCGATCTCAATCATA
>JAHEKG010000078.1 GCA_024638475.1 Rhodospirillales bacterium
CACGATAGTGCCGGCATCCTTGATCCCGGTGAGATGCTGGATCGCGCCGGATATGCCGATGGCGATATAGAGGCTGGGCGCTATGATCTTGCCCGTTTGCCCGACCTGCATGTCGTTGGGGACATAGCCCGCGTCCACCGCGGCCCGCGATGCGCCCACGCCCGCGCCCATGACGTCGGCCAGCTTGTAGATAATCTCGAATGCCTCGCTGCTACCCAGCGCCCTGCCGCCGGATACGACCACCGCGGCGCTTTGCAGGTCGGGGCGGTCGCTGGACGCGGCATTGAGGGTGACGTAACGGGTGTGGGTCGGCAGCGTAATGTCGAGCTGGCGGGCTTCGATGCGCGCGCTGCCACCCGTGCCCGCCGGTTGATACGATGCGGTCCGCACGGTGGCCACCACGGGGCGGTCGGTAGCCGCTTCTACGGTGACAATGGCGTTGCCGGCGTAGATGGGCCGCTGAAAACGGTGACTGCCTTCGATAGCCATAATGTCGCTGAGCTGGCCAACCTCCATCAGAGCGGCGACGCGGGGCATCAAGTCCTTGCCGAATGTGGTCGATGGACCGAATACGTGGCTATAGCCCTCGGCCAAGGCGGCGATCTGCGGGGCCAACTTAGCCGCGAGGGGAACCGCATTGTCAGCGCTGCTGACGGTGATGACATTGTTTACGCCCTCCAGCTCCGCTGCTTGGGCCGCCACGGCACTGGCGTCTTCGGCTAGCACGGCAATGTCGATCTGTGCGTCCGTGATTGCCGTAGCGCAGGTCACGCACTTGGCGGTACTGGCGTTTAACTCGCTGCCGTCGTGCTCGGCAACAATCAATACCCGACTCATTGGAGTAGCCCCTTTGCTTTGAGTGCCTGCACTAGACCGGCGACGTCTTCCACCATGATGCCTTTCTCGCGTTCGGCGGGCGGTTGAGTGTTGACCACGGAAAACTGGGCGGTCGTATCCACGCCCAGATCGGCGATCGACACGACATCCAGCGGCTTTTTCTTGGCCTTCATGATGTCCGGCAACTTCACATAGCGCGGTTCATTCAGGCGCAGATCCGTCGATACCACTGCGGGCAAATCAACTTCGATGACTTCGAGGCCCGCGTCAACTTCACGCGTGACCGTTGCCGTATCTCCATTGAGCTCGACTTTGGAAGCGAAGGTGGCCTGTGGCCTTTGCCAGATCGCTGCCAGCATTTGCGCCGTCTGGTTGTTGTCATCGTCGATGGCCTGTTTCCCAAGGATGACGAGGGACGCCTCTTCGCGCTCGGCGAGGGTTTTGAATACCTTGGCCGCGGCCAAAGATTCGATCTCTCCGTCTGTTTCGACGAGAATGGCGCGGTCGGCGCCCATGGCGAGCCCGGTACGCAGTTGTTGTTGGGAATCCGAGGTGCCGATACTAACGGCGACAACTTCCTCCGCGTTGCCGGCTTCTTTGATTCTTAGGGCCTCTTCCAAGGCGATTTCGTCGAAAGGGTTGATACTCATTTTCACACCTTCCGTGGCCACACCGGACCCGTCGGGCTTGACGCGAACGCGGACGTTGTAGTCCACCACACGTTTCAAGCAGACTATGATCTTCTGCATCGGATACTCCAGAAATAGAAAAAAGCTAGCCGAGCGGCTGCCCAATCGGACTTCTTAGGCCGCCTATTGTATCCGGGTAGGACCTCCAAGCCAAAACCCCTGACTGCTACAATGCCAAATGGCTGCAGATTTCTCCCCACTGATCACCGCCGGGGCGCTCGCTGAGGCACTGGAAACAGAGGCCGCCGGGGGAGCGCCGACTTGGGTGGTCTTTGATTGCCGATTCGATCTGGTCAATGCTGAGGCCGGCCGCCGGGCGTATGCCAGGGGGCATATCCCCGGTGCGTTGTATGCCCACCTGGACGCTGACTTGTCGTCGCCGCCCGGCCCCCAAGACGGCCGCCATCCGTTGCCGGACAGGGCGTCATTCAGAGCCTGGCTGGGGGCGCAGGGCGTCGGGCCCCGGACTAAGGTGGTCGCCTATGACGAGGCGAATGGTGCGTTTGCGGCCCGCTTGTGGTGGCTGTTGCGGTGGCTCGGCCATGAGCAGACCGCTGTCCTAAGCGGGGGTATGGCGGCCTGGGACGCGGCGGGGTTTGAGAATAGTAGTGAGGCTCTGCCCGCGGTTCGGCCGTTGGGCCCATATCCCGAAAATGGTGATGATCCCGCGCTAGTCGTCGCGGCTTCGGAGATCCCGGCGGAGCTGGCCGCCGGCAAGCTGCTGTTGGACGTTCGGGCACCCGAGCGCTATAGCGGTGCGAAGGAACCCCTCGATCCGGTGGCTGGACATGTGCCCGGTGCACTGAATTACCCTTTCCAAACCAACTTGGACGCAGACGGTTTGTTCCTGGACGTCGAATCAATCCGCGCAAAGTTGGTGGATTTCGTGGGTGGTCGGCCCGCCCATCAGGTGATTGCCATGTGCGGCTCCGGAGTGACTGCCTGCCATCTGTTGCTGGCGATGGAGGCCGCTGGCCTCAGCGGAGCACGGCTTTACCCCGGTTCGTGGAGCGAATGGATCCGCGATCCGGAGCGGCCCACGGCCGCCGGACCCGATCCATTGGGAACGGTGCCGATTTGACGCAGTCTATAGTCATAGGATGGGCTTTTAGGTGCGGGCGATGAGCGCGCGTTTCGCCGGCTGGTTCGGTGGTTGTGTCGTAGCGCTCGGCGGCGGTGCGCCGCTTGCGGAGGCGCCTACCGATGAGCTGCCGAAAACGAAGATCGTAAAAGGCTCCCGCCAGTGCATACGGCTAGACCGAATTCGTGACTACCAGTTTATCGATGACCACAACCTAATCGTGACGGCGCGGCGTCGCATCTACCACATGGAACTGCACCCAACCTGTATCGAGCCCAGCAACGCGTTCGGCATTCGCTTCTACGATAGCGGTGCGCGTAACCTCAAGACATTTTGCGCCGGGTCCGGCTACATCGTGCAGGATCCCTTCGGCCGCGAACGCGAGGACGCCCTTCCCTCGGATCGCTGCCATGTGCGCAGCATTCGACCGCTGAACGATGAACAACTGTATGAACTGTATATCGAGGGGGGTAGGGTGGCGCCGCCACCACCCTTACCTAAGCCCGAACTCGAGGTCATTCCGCCCGGGGAATCGCAGGCGGATGAGCCGGTCGAGCAAGACGGTGCCGACGCGACGACGGGTTCTCGGTAGGCGCCCCGCCATGGTGAGGAAAGCAGTGGCCGTGTCGGGACTGAAAAGGAGCAATGCCCGCGCTTTGTTCGGGTTGGTTTGCGCCGCGCTAGCCGGCGGCGCGGCGCTAGCCGATGACAGTCAAACGGAGCTCCCCGAAACAAAACTCATCCGTGGTCGGGCGGATTGCTTCAACATTAGCCAGCTGCGCGACTTCGAATTCCTGGACGACCGAAACTTAGTTGTGTTCGAGCGCCGGCAACGCGCCTTTCACGTCGAGCTGTTTTCGAGTTGCATCAACCTGCAGAACGCCTTCGGGCTCGAATTCCGGGGCCATGTGGGGAGAGTCTGCGGCACCGCTGGTGATGCCGTGGTGGCGCGGGATTTGCTCGGCCGCGAAGATGAATTCGAGCGCCCCTGCCTCGTGCGCCGCGTGCGCGCACTTGACGAGGAAGATCTCTACGAGCTGTCCATTATCACCGGAAAAGTCGCGCCCCCGCCACCAATCGGGGCCGCGGAAATCGAGGTGGTCCAAGCCGATGCGCCCCCAGGCGCGCCCGAAGTGAGTGAATCAGACGAATAAATAATCAAATAAAAACAATATAATACAGATTTCTTATAAACAAATATCTAGAAGTGCTTGGTGGCGCAACTCACGTTGACAGCTTCGACGCGGTACTTCTAGAGTCGGCCTTAATCAGGGGAGGCAATGACGATGACAACGATTGTGGTGCTGTTCAACTTGAAAGCGGATGCCGATGTTGCGGCCTATGAGGCGTGGGCGCGCAACACCGATTTGCCCATGGTCAATGGGCTCGGTTCGGTCGATCAATTCCGCGTGTTGCGGGCCACGGGCTTGCTGGGCACCGACGAAGCCCCACCGTACCAGTATGTCGAACTCATCGAAGTTCCTGACATGGAGGCCTTCGGGGCCGACGTGGCATCGGCTACGGTTCAGCGGGTTGCTGGGGAATTCCAGCAGTTTGCGGACCAGCCCATGTTTATCATCACTGAAACCCTATAACTAACGGAAACGATTATGGTTCATGGCATTAAAGAGGTTGCGCCGGGGCGTTACCGGGAGACGTTCGGGCGCTACTTCGAAGATTTCAACGAGGGCGACGTGTATGAGCATCGCCCCGGCCGCACGATCAGTGAGACCGACAATACGTGGTTTACGTTGCTGACGATGAATACGCATCCCCTGCATTTCGATGCGGAGTACGGCAAGGCCACAGAGTTCGGCCGGAACCTAGTGTGCAGCCCCCTGACCGTATCATTGCTCGTGGGAATGAGCGTCAGTGACGTCAGTCAAAAGGCTATTGCCAATTTAGGTTGGACCGATATCAAATTGACCCATCCTGTCTTCGCAGGCGATACGCTTTACTCCGAATCCGAGGTCGTTTCCAAACGTGAGTCAAAGTCCCGGCCGGGAGCCGGTTTGGTTACCGTCAATACGATCGGCAAGAATCAGGACGGCGTTGTTGTTTGCACCTTCCAGCGCACGATCCTGGTCGCTAAACGCGGTCACAGTGTTGAAGATCAAATTGACTACTAACAATTTAGGAGCACAGTGATGGTGCAAGCGGCGCCTGCAGCCCAAACCGGTTGGTCCAGCGAGGATGAAGCTCAATTATTCGAGGCGATCCAGCGTTGGATCGATCGCGAAGTGAGGCCTATCGCAAAACAGTTCGATCACGCCGACGAGTACCCTACGGCATTAGTTGAGCAAATGCGCGAACTCGGGCTTTTCGGCGCCACGGTCTCTCAGGAATACGGCGGTTTGGGTTTATCTGCCGCGGCCTACGCGAAGATCGTGGAAATGATCAGTTCTGTTTGGATGGCCCCCACCGGAATTTTCAACTCGCATCTGATTATGGCGACCTGCGTGGAGCGGTTTGGCACGGAGGAGCAAAAACGGCATTTCTTGCCGTTGTTCGCGAGTGGTGAATTGCGCGGCGGTTTGGCATTGACGGAACCCAACGCGGGGTCGGATCTGCAGTCTATTCGAACGACTGCCCGTTTGGATGGTGGGCGATATATCGTCAACGGAACGAAGACTTGGATTACCAACGGAATTCACGGGAGCTGTTTCGCGTTGCTCGTGAAGACGGACCCTCAAGCGCAACCACGCCATCGGGGCATGAGCGTCCTGCTGGCTGAGAAGGGCGATGGTTTCAGCGTTAGCCGCAAGCTAAAGAAGCTGGGATACAAATCAATCGATAGCGCAGAGTTAATTTTCGACGACTTCGAGATTCCCGCGGATCGTTTGGTAGGCGGCGAAGAGGGGCGAGGGTTTCAGCAAGTCGCCGGTGGCTTGGAGTTGGGCCGAATTAACGTTGCCGCTCGGGGTGTCGGTTTGGCCGCTGGGGCTTTGCGGGATGCGCTCCAATATGCGCAGGAACGTGAGGCGTTCGGCAAACCGATCGTGCAACACCAATCCATTCAAATTAAGTTGGCCGACATGGCTACCCGAGCGGAAGCGGCGCGCCTATTGGTGGCGAAAGCCGCGGCGAAATACGATCGGGGTGAGCGTTGCGATTTGGAGGCTGGAATGGCCAAGCTGTTCGGCAGCGAAGCGGGCATGGAGAACAGCGCGCAGGCCCTGAGGATTTTTGGTGGTTACGGTTATTCGACCGAATTCGATGTGGAACGCTACTACCGGGACGCGCCGTTGATGTGCATTGGCGAAGGCACCAACGAGATCCAAAAAATCATCATCGCCAAGCAATTGGTTGAGCGTTCGGGCGGGTCATTACGTTGGAGCAATTCGGGGCCGGTCCTTATGGCTCGATGAACCTGGCCGATATGGGTGCGGAGGTGATCAAGATCGAGAATCCGGCCAGCGGCGGCGATGCGTCTCGAAGCATGGGTCCGCACTTTCTCGGCCCGAATGACAGCGAGTACTTTCAATCGCTGAACTACAACAAGCGCAGCTTGACGCTCAACCTGAAAACGGCCGAAGGCCAGGCAGTGCTACACCGCTTGGTACCCACCGTAGACGCTGTCGCCAACAATCTGCGCGGCAATCAGCCGGCCGCCTTGGGCCTGGAATACGACACGCTCAAGGAGTTCAATCCGAAAGTCGTCTGCGCCCACCTGTCAGCCTACGGGCGCGACAATGAGCGTGCCGACTGGCCGGGTTACGATTACCTCATGCAGGCCGAAGCGGGGTTCTTGTCGGTAACCGGCGAACCGGGTACGCCCCCGGCGAGATTCGGGCTCTCCATCATCGATTTCATGACCGGCATGACGATGGCGTTCGGCCTCGTATCGGCATTGTTTGACGCGGCGCGGTCCGGCCAGGGTCGCGACGTGGACATTAGTTTATTCGATGTGGCGTTGAGCAACCTGACTTACCCGGGGACCTGGTTCTTGAATTCCGGGACGGTGACGGGGCGCGCCCCTCGCGGCGCGCACCCGACGGCGACGCCCGTCCAATTGGTGAAGACGGCCGATGGCTGGATCTTCTTGATGTGCATGATGGAGAAGTTCTGGCGGTTGTTGGTGGAGGTCATGGGTGGCCCAGAGTGGGCTAATGACCGCCGTTTCTCGGACATGGCGGCTCGACGTGAGCACAGAGATGCCTTGACGGAATTACTCGACAAAACGTTTAGTGAACACCCCACGAACTACTGGGTGGAAGCGCTCAGTGGTAAAGTCCCCGTGGCGCCCGTCTACGATATCCAACAAGCGCTGGACAACCCTTTCGTGCAGCGTATCGGCATGGTGCAAGACAGCCCGCACCCGCATAAGACGGACTTTAGGGCGATATCCAATCCGATCAAGCTCGATGGTCAGCGGGTCGAAGAAAAAGTCTGCGCGCCGCTCGGGGCCGATACCGAAGAGCTATTACGCGAGTTGGGTTACACGAACGGCGAGATCGAGCAACTGCGCGGTAACGGTATCATTTGAACGCAATGAAATTAGAAGGCATCAGGGTCATCGAACTGGCCCAGTTTCTGCCGGGCCCGCATCTCACGATGATGATGGCCGATCACGGTGCAGAGGTCATCAAGATAGAGCCACCGAGTGGCGAGCCCAATCGGAATATCGGGGTCCATCAGGCAGGCTGTTCCGTCTTCTTTCGAAACACACATCGTGGCAAGCAAAGCGTGGTGTTGGACTTAAAGGATCCGCTGGGCAAGGAAGCCTTGCTGAGGATGGCCGAAAACGCGGACGTCGTTGTGGAATCTTTCCGGCCCGGCACCGTGAAACGCCTAGGTGTCGACTATGCGGCGGTCAACGCCCGCAATTCCCGGATCGTGTATTGCTCAATTGCGGCGTTCGGACAAACCGGACCACTGGCGGCCAAGCCGGCGCATGACCTTTCCATCCAAGCCTTGTCGGGTACCCTCAGCGTCAACCTCGGCGCGGATGGGGCGCCGGCGAGTCCCGGTGTGCCTGGCGCGGACATGGCCGGCTCCATGATGGCGTTAGCGGGCGTGCTGATGGCTCTGCTGCGGCGCCAGACGACCGGGAAGGGCGAGTATGTCGATATCTCGATGCAAGACGCGCTGTTGTCGTGGACAGCGAATGCGCTCGGGACGACTTTCGGCCACAAGCAGCCGCCGGACCCGAAACTGGAGCGCACCTGGGGCGGCGCGGCGTTTTATCGGATCTATCGGGCGGGTTGTGGGCGTTACTTGACGTTGGGTGGCCGGGAACTCAAGTTCGTGCGGAATTTCCTTGCCGCCCAGGATCGCATGGACTTATACCCGCTGCTCACAGGCGAGCCCGGTAGCGTCGAAGACCCGGTTAAAGACTATCTCCAAGCGCTATTTGCGAGTCGCTCGCTCGAGGAGTGGCAGCCGCTGCTCGATGAGCTGGATATCTGCTGGGCGCCGGTTCTGAACTATCGAGAGGCATTCGATCATCCCCATGTCAGCGCCCGCGGAATGGTCTTGAACGAAACGGATGAGATCGAACATCTGGGCAATCCCATACAGTTCACCGAGGAGCCTGGTAAAGTGCAGTTCAACGTGCCCGGACAGGGTGAGCACACCCGCCGTCGAGTCAGCGAACTCGGATTCGATGACGCAGAAATAGAACAACTAGCAGGGTGGAAAAAATGAACGAACCGATATTACAACGTGACCATCGATCGATTCGCGGTACGGTCGCCTACACGAGCAACAAGCCAGAGCGCAAGGGCCAGGAGCGGGGCCGCGAGTTCTTCTCGATGGACGTGCACCAGGATGGCAGCCGTAGCGTGACGGCTCATTGCGAGATCGATGATCGTCCCAGCGTAATGCGGGACATTACCTACAGCCTTGATGCGGACTGGATGCCAACGGATTGTTTTGTTCGGCTCAATGTCGGTGATGAGTTCACGGGTTCGGCGTGGTTCCGTTTTGCGGAAACGTTCGCCGAATGCGAGGCCTGGACGGCGGCCGAGGGCCGGGTGAGCCAGCGGATGAACTTGAGCCGCCCGCTGGTGACCTTTCAAAACCACGCTATTGCATGCGATGCCTGGCATCTGCGTTTGTTTGATCGCAGCAAGGGGCCGGGGGTGCAGGTGATCGAAGAGGTTCTGCTGTCGTCACCGGATCACCGCGGTGCCACCGGGCCGATGTTGTTTCGAATCGGCATGGGCATAGAGTACGTCGGAGAAGAGACCATCGACGTAATTGCGGGCCGCTTCGATGCCTTGCATTTTCGTTTCGTTACGACGCCGGGGTTGCCTCAAGAACACCCGCCCTACGACGTCTGGTGCAGCAACGATGACGACTTCTTGTTTCTTCGCGGCACCGTCGGCGGCTACATGCTTACCCACTACGAACTCACTGACATTCAGCACGACGACGGCTCGGAGTAAGCCCCATTAGCCGGTATTCATCATGCTGAATTACGCGGTAAGGCGGATATTGGGGGCCATCCCCACGCTGTTCATCATCATCACGCTGACGTTCTTCTTGATCCGGCTCGCCCCGGGCGGGCCTTTTGATCAAGAGCAGACTTTGCCGCCGGAGATCGAGGCGAACCTTAAAGCGGCTTATCATCTGGATAAGCCGATGCTGGTGCAGTATGGCTATTACCTGAGCAATCTTGCCCGCGGTGATTTCGGCCCGTCTTTCAAGTTCAAAGATTTCACCGTGACCCAACTCATTTGGCAGGGATTTCCGGTCAGCATGCGCCTTGGTCTAACGGCAATGTTGGTTGCCCTGTTCGTCGGAATTCCGCTCGGCAGCTATGCAGCCCTCCGGCAGAATTCTAGGGTGGACTATTCGGTGATGACGGTGGCCATGGTCGGCGTGGCCATTCCAAATTTCGTAGTAGCGCCGTTGTTGTCGCTGATTTTCGGTATTTATCTAGGCTGGCTTCCGGTCGCGGGTTGGAACGACGGCGCGTTGAGTCATCTGATCCTGCCGGTCACGGCGTTGTCACTACCTTACATCGCTTATATCGCACGCTTGACGCGCGGGAGCATGATTGAAGTTTTGGGTACGAACTATGTTCGAACCGCTAGAGCAAAGGGATTGCCAGAACGAACCGTCATCACACGGCATGCATTCAAGGCTGCGCTGTTGCCGGTGGTCAGCTTTCTAGGGCCTGCAACGGCCCGCATCATTTCCGGATCGTTAGTTATCGAGCAGATTTTCGGTTTGCCCGGAATCGGAAGATATTTCGTGCAGGGTGCCCTCAATCGAGACTACACATTAGTGATGGGTGTCGTTATTTTCTACGCGACCCTAATCATCCTGTTTAACCTGGTCGTTGATCTAGTCTACGCCTGGCTAGACCCGCGGGTTCAATACGAGTAGCGCTATGCTGGCCACGGGACAACAAGACAAGCTAGCAAGCCTGGCCGACCAGCTGGGTACCGAAGGGCGTAGCCTTTGGCAGGATGCGCGGCGGCGGCTGTTCCGCAATCGGGCCGCCTTAGCCAGCATGATTATCCTCGGCATTATTACGTTGTTGGCGATCGTCGGTCCTTTCTTTAGTCCACATCCGTACGATGAAATTTATTGGGACCGGATGACAATTGGGCCCGAAATTGCCAATTCCCACTGGTTCGGAACGGACAGCGTTGGGCGCGACTTATTCGTTCGCACCATGTATGGCGCGCGGGTTTCGCTAATGGTTGCGTTTCTGGCGACGGGCGTCAGCCTGATCATCGGCGTGACCTACGGGGCGGCGGCGGGTTATTTCGGGGGCCGCCTGGACGGATTGATGATGCGGTTCGTTGACATCATGTATTCCATGCCGTTTATGTTTTTCGTGATTATTTTGATGGTGATCTTCGGGCGGAATATCTTTTTGATATTCCTCGCTCTGGGCGCCGTCGAGTGGTTGACGATGGCGCGGATCGTGCGCGGGCAGACTCTTAACGTGAAAAACAAGGAATTCATAGAAGCTGCGGTTGCAAGTGGGGTGTCGACCTGGGGCGTCATTTCCCGTCACATCATTCCCAACGTGCTCGGTCCCGTGATCGTTTATCTGACGTTGACTATTCCCCAGGTTATCCTGATCGAGAGCTTCTTGAGCTTCCTGGGACTTGGGGTGCAGGAGCCGCTGACGAGCTGGGGGGTGCTTATTTCTGACGGCGCCAAAGAAATGGAAACCGCCCCATGGATGCTGATACTACCGGCGTTCTTTCTGGCCGCGACGCTGTTTTGTTTTAACTTCATAGGTGACGGTTTGCGCGATGCGTTAGACCCTAAAGACCGTTAGTGAGCAGTTCGTTACTAACAATCGAGGGATTGCAGGTCCGTTTCGAGACGGCGGACGGGGAGGTTTCCGCGGTTAATGGCATGGATCTGGACATCGGCCAAGGGGAGCGGATCGCCGTCGTCGGAGAGTCGGGATCCGGTAAGAGCCAGGCGTTTCTCGCTTGCTTGGGTTTGTTGGCCCGTAACGGCAGCGCTCACGGCCAAGTTCGTTGGCAGGACCTGAACCTCCTGGAGCTCAGTCAGCAGAAACTCAATACGATTCGCGGCCGCCATATCGGCATGGTGTTTCAGGATCCGATGACCGCGCTGACGCCCCATCTCAAAGTCGGCCGTCAACTCAATGAGGTATTAGAGATTCACCGCGGTCAGACGGGCACCCTTGCGCGGCAGCGTTGCCTCGAAGTGCTCGACCAGGTGCGCATGCCGGATCCTGACAAACGTCTCGACCAATACCCACACGAACTGTCCGGCGGCATGCGGCAAAGGGTCATGATTGCGATGGCACTGCTGTGCGAACCGAAGGTACTGATTGCGGACGAGCCGACTACCGCGTTGGATGTCACCATTCAGGCGGAAATCTTGGCGCTATTCAAAGACCTGGTTGAACAACAATCCATGGCCCTCGTGCTCATTACCCACGACCTCGGCGTCGTCGCGGGGCTCTGTGAGCGTGCCGCCGTCATGTACGCCGGGCGTGTGGTCGAGGCAGGCTCGGTCGCCGATTTGTTTACCGCGCCGGCGCATCCCTATACCGCCGGGTTGATCGGATCCACACCGAAGTTAAAACAGGCGTACGGCGAGCCCATGCCGACCATTCCCGGCCAACCGCCAAATCTCTCGAATTTACCAGTGGGCTGCGCTTTCCGGCCGCGTTGCCGCTACGGGATCGAGCGCTGCGCGGAAAGACCAAAGTTCAAGCCGTTAGCTGATGGGCAGGGCGCGGCTTGTCACCGTGCTGGGGAGTGGGGTGGCGGTGCATGAGTAATTGGCTCTTAGAGGTCGAGGGCTTAAAGGTTCATTTCCCGGTGCGTGTGGGTGGCGGGCTCTGGCGGCCCAAGAAACCGCTGCGGGCAGTCGATGGGGTGTCATTCCAGCTCGCCAGCGGCGACACCCTGGGCGTAGTCGGGGAATCGGGTTGCGGTAAGTCCACTTTGGCGCGGGCAATTCTCGGTCTCGTGCCGGTCACTGCGGGTCAAGTTTTGTGGCTCGGCGAAACGGTCTCGGGTCGACCGGAATCGGCCTTCCGTCCCCTGCGGCGGGATCTACAAGTGGTGTTCCAAGACCCGCTTGCGAGTTTAGACCCGCGCATGACGATCGGCTCAATCATCGCGGAACCGCTGAAAGTGTTCCGGCCGGAAATGAACAAAGCGGACCGCAATGCACGGGTGACGGAAATCATGGGCGACGTCGGCTTGGATGCAAGCGTTATCAACCGTTATCCGCACGAGTTTTCGGGCGGTCAGTGTCAGCGGGTCGGAATTGCTCGAGCACTCGTCTTGGAACCCAAGTTAGTCGTCTGCGACGAGCCCGTTAGCGCGCTCGACGTGTCCATCCAAGCCCAGATCGTTAATTTGCTGAACGAGCTCAAGCAGAAGTTTCAGCTATCGTTAATTTTCATTAGTCACAATTTGTCCATCGTGCGTTTGTTGAGTCAACGCGTCTTGGTGCTGTATCTGGGTCATGTCATGGAATTGACGGATCGCGAATTGATATACGACAGTCCATTACACCCCTATACACGGTCGCTCATTCGGGCGATTCCGCGACCGGA
>JAHEKG010000079.1 GCA_024638475.1 Rhodospirillales bacterium
TGACACCCATCGACGCCGAGGGCAATACGGATGCCTCGCGGCCGGTATTATTCGTGGGCCAAACTCAGGTGTTGACGCCGGCGGGGGCGCTACCCATCTCGTTCGAAATCGAGGCCACTAACCTCGCGGAGGCGGCCGTGGCATTCGGGCCGGCTGCGCAGGCGGGTCTCGAGGATACGATGCGCAGGTTGGAGGACATGCGCCGCGAGCAAGCGTCCTCGATTATCGTTCCCGAAGCAGGCGCGGCGCCCGTGGGCGCGGGCGGCAGTCCCCTGAAGATGCCTTAGCGCGTACCGAGGGGAACGTACCCCATGGTGTTCTATGCGTTAGTGTTTGCTGCCGGGTGGATCGCCCTGAGGACGTTCATTAGCTGGCGATTGGGGTCGGGCAGTGCCTACTGGCGGGACAACATCACCCTGGTCCTAAACTGCTTATTCGTTTGGTTCGTGGTGTCGTTCGGCTTTGGCATCTTGCTCGTAGAACCCTTGAACCTGATCCGCGTTGGCGGGTTCAAGCTCGGCTTTTGGTTCGCCCAGCAGGGTTCCATCTACGTTTTCTTGGTGTTGATTTTTTTCTACGCCTGGCGGATGGATAGGCTCGACAGGAAGCACGGCGTCGAGGAACGCGACGGGGCCGACACTTGATGGAGCTCAAGACCTTAACGTATATCGTCGTCGGTAGTTCCTTCGCGCTGTATGTGGCCATTGCCTTGTGGTCCCGGGCGCGTACCACCAGCGACTTTTACGTCGCCGGCAAACACGTGCATCCGATCGCCAACGGTATGGCGACGGCCGCCGACTGGATGTCCGCGGCGTCGTTTATTTCCATGGCCGGCATCATCGCGTTCTTAGGCTACGACGGTTCGGTGTACCTCATGGGGTGGACCGGCGGCTACGTGCTACTCGCGTTGTTGCTCGTACCCTACCTTCGCAAGTTCGGAAAATTTACCGTGCCGGAATTTATCGGCGAACGGTACTATTCGAAAACGGCCCGAATCGTCGCCGTCGTGTGCCTGATCTTCATCTCCTTTACTTACGTCGCGGGGCAGATGCGCGGCGTCGGGATCGTATTCTCGCGCTTCCTGGAAGTGCCGATCGGCACGGGGTTGCTGATTGGCATGGGTGTGGTGTTGGTTTATGCCGTGCTGGGAGGCATGAAGGGCATCACCTATACCCAGGTCGCCCAATACTGCGTGCTGATTTTTGCTTATACGGTACCGGCGGTTTTCATTTCATTTGCTTTGACCGGTAACCCCGTACCGCAGCTCGCCTTCGGCGGCACTTTGGGCGACGGGGTTTATTTGCTCGATAAGCTGGACGGCATCATCACCGACCTGGGCTTTACCGCCTACACCAGCGGCACCAAGTCAACGGTGGACGTGTTCTTTATCACGGCCGCACTGATGCTCGGGACGGCCGGTCTACCCCATGTCGTCGTGCGGTTCTTCACAGTGCCGCGGGTCAAGGATGCGCGCACGTCCGCGGGCTGGGCCCTGCTATTCATTGCGCTGTTGTACACGACGGCGCCGGCGGTCGGTTCCATGGCGCGCCTGAACCTCACCCAGACCATTCAAACCGGGCCGGTTGGCGCCGCCGACGGTAACCTTGCCTATGCCGACCGCCCGCAGTGGATGCGGACTTGGGAGGCAACCGGATTGCTGAAATTCCAGGACCAAAACGGCGATGGCCGTATTCAGTATTACAACGATTCGGGCGCCGGATTTGCCAGCGATGCAGGCACCTTCGGTTGGCGGGGTAACGAGCTGGAAGTCGATCGTGACATCATCGTATTGGCGAACCCGGAGATTGCGGCCTTGCCCAATTGGGTGATCGCTTTGGTCGCCGCGGGCGGCATCGCCGCGGCGCTCTCCACCGCCGCCGGATTATTGTTAGTGATTTCGGCCGCCGTTTCCCACGACCTGCTCAAAGGCGTGTTTCGGCCGGACATCACAGAGCGACAGGAACTGCTGGCCAGTCGGCTCGCGGCCGTGGCGGCGATCTGCGTGGCGGGCTATCTTGGCTACAACCCGCCCGCATTCGTCGCCCAGGTCGTGGCGTTTGCGTTTGGGCTGGCGGCCGCGTCGTTGTTCCCGGCGATTTTCCTAGGCATCTTCTCAAGCCGCGTCACCAAAGAGGGAGCCATCGCCGGCATGTTGACCGGGCTGATTTTCACCTATGGTTATATCGAATACTTCAAGGGACTGTTTCTACGGTTTGCCGGCGCCCCCTTCGGCGAAAACACCGCCGAGGCCTGGTTGTTCGGTATATCCCCGGAAGGTATCGGTGCGCTGGGGATGGTGCTCAACGTGGCCGTGGCGTTGACCGTGAGCCGCTTGACCGCAGCGCCGCCAGCCGCCGTGCAACGCCTGGTGGCGAGCATTCGCGTCCCGCGCCAAGCGGCCTAGAAGCGGGCAGCGGGTATTACCCTAACCCGTCGTAGCGCAACGTCGAACTTGACCTCGAGACTGAGCACACGGATGCTCTAATGCCTGGTTAGCCTGGGTAGGGTCGTTATCCAAAAACTAAAAAACAAACGCCGCCCACCCAAGGGTCTCGGACGCTTGATTCTGGACCCCCAAAGCTGGTGGTTGTTGGGCTTGGCCGTTGTCCTGTTGGGATCGGGCATCGGGCTGCGCGACCCATGGGCGCCCGATGAACCCAGGTTGGTACTGTCGGCGCTGGAAATGGCGCGCCATGGTCTGTGGTTACAGCCATCCGTCGGCGGCGTTTTATTTCCGGCCGATCCCCCCCTGTATCGTTGGTTGCTGGCCGGGCTGTTCCGCGTCGGCGGACAGGCGACCGGCAGCTTTCTAGTCGTTAGCCTGTTGGCGGCGCTGGGGACGCTATTGCTGGTGACCGATCTCGCGGTGCGGTTGTGGGGCCGCCGAGTGGGCTTGGCTGCGGCTTACATGTTGTTGGTCTGCGCCCAGTTCGTGTTTCACGCCAAGTCCGCCCAGGTCGACATGCTGGTGACCTTGTGGACGACACTGGCGCTGTACGGTCTCATGCGGCATCTGCTCCTCGGGCCGGATTGGCGTTTCTGGTACATCGGCTGTGCGGCACTCGGTTGCGGTTTGCTGACCGCGGTGCATGCCGCACTCCTGTTACTCATCATCCTGCCCTGTTTCCTCGTGCGGAGCATGCACTGGAAACTCACGCCGTTTCACGGCGGGTGGCGTTGGTTCGCGGGCGCCTTGCTTATCGCGTTGCCGCCCGCCGCCTGGCTTGCGGCATTGCTCGCGTTTGCCGTCAGTTCGCCGGAGAACGCGTGGCTTGCCGACAATTCGCTTTGGGCCATGGTCGAACCCTATGTGCGGCCCGCTGTGGGCATGGAACCGTCCTGGTACTATCTCGTCAACGGCTTGCTGTGGATGTGGTTGCCGTTGCCGCTGCTGCTGCCGTGGCTGTTCCGGCGCTGGAAGAAATCCTGGCAGCAGCAGGACGCGCGGGTTTTCATTCCACTGGGCTGGGTCGTGATTGGGATCCTCTCCCTGTCGGTGCTGCCCGGGAAGGAAAGTGCCTACATGCTGCCGCTGTTGCCGGCGTTAGTGCTCGCTGCCGCCCCGGCCATGCCTGAACTCTTGCGCCAGCCGGGTTGTTCCAGAACACTGTTTGCGCTTGCCGTTGTGGCGGTGTTGGCCGTGTTGACCTCGCTGTTGTATTTGATCGCCGTCGATTTCGACACCCTCAATGCGGTACTCGGCCGCTACTCGCTTCCGGAAAAAGCAGTTTGGCTGGTGGGATTGAGTGTGTTTCTCGGGGTTGGATCGCTGGTGGTTTTCCGCGGTCACGGCGCCCGTGCCCTGCTGGCGGTGGTAACGATATTCTGGGTAGCCTACGCAGTGGGTGCGGCGCCGATGTTGAATGGACTGCGTTCCGGGAAGGTCGTCGTCGAGGCTACGGAAGCGGTGATCGATCCGGAAAACATGCTCGGCTTGGTGGATTGGCGCGAGCAGTTCCTTTTGCACACGCCGCGAAACGTCGTGCACTTCGGCTATGAGCGCGTGGATCAGGATCAGGCGCAATTCGACGCTGCCGCTTGGGTCGCGGTGGACGAGGCCCGCCGGTTATTGGTCGCCGGTCCTTCCTTGGCGAATTGTTTCGGTGAATCCGCCGCGCAGCGGGTTGCCTTCGCTCACCGGCGTGATTGGTTTCTCGTGGGTCCAGAGGATGTCCGTGGGGAATGTATTACACGCGGCAATCCGGGCCGGGCTGTCCACTACCCACAGTCGTTACCTCGCGCCCCCGAGCCTTGAGCCCCAGACGAATGGCGGGCGCAAAACCGGAAGTGCGCTAGAAAATTAGGGCGATCTGTTCCGGACTCAACGGCATGACGACGCCCAAATAGGCCTCGACGAGTAGCCCGAGCCAAATCGCCAGCACCCAGACGCGGACCTTCGCCAGGCTCGCCTGCATGGCGGCATTGTCGGCGTCGGAAGCGCCTTGGACGGCCAAGTTGCGAAACGCCCCAATGAAAGGTTTCAGGGCAACCCGAATCATCAAGCCGAAAAAGATGAGGGCGGCGAACAAGACTAATTTGAGGCCAATCCACGGTGCCGGGTCGAGTCGCCCGGTACTGTAGGAGTAAGCCACGGAAATAATAATCGCCACCATAACAAACCAGCGAAACCCTAGATCGAAGCTCGCTAGCTTGTGTGCAATGGGCTTGCCTTCGTTGAAATGGATGATCAGTACCATGGCCAACCAAAAGGGGCCGAGCATGATGATCGCCGCAGTCTGCCACCAGGGATGAGTGAGCCCGTTAAATTCGGACAGGATACCGCCCACGGTCAGCATGAGACTCATACACATGCGGGGAATTAGATCGAGATTGAACATGATCTTGGCCGCAACCAATCGCGATTCTTTGCTGAGATTCGGATTCACCACAAATTTGCTGGAATAGAAAACGCCGATATCACCGCCCAACCAATAGACGAATAACACCAGGTGCAGCAGAATAAAAAATTCATGGTTCGACATGAGTCCCCCCGAGCCCCCTCAAGAGCGGCGTGATCAAGTTGTTATTGTTCTCAGTCCTACAATCTACCGCTTAACTCACGGCGCGAACTTTCGATTCCTCGGCGTCCGAGCCGGGAATCAGCGGCACGGGGTCGAGCACCCAGCCCTTGTGCTCGCGGCGGGCAGGGCCGGGGATGGCAAAAACCATGTCCCCTTTGGCGCGAGTCCGATTCACGGCCTCCGCATCGATTCGCCAGCCCTCTCGATTCCACTCGTCGAGTTTGTCCCGATACAGGCTAATCACTTTGTCCGCCGGCATGAGCAGCTCTTTCGTGCGGCTTTGCGGTGTGATGACCGGCCTAAGCTTTTCGATCACGACGCGGTCTTGTTCGGCCACGACGAAATTACGCCCGTTGACGGTCTTGTCGGCCCACTTGCCGAGGATCATGTTGCGCATGGACACCAGAAACGTGCGCAGGTGGAATTCATCGATGGGTGTTTCGAAAACGTATTGATGGAACCACTTGGTATCCGTTAGATGGATCTTAGTCCACATATGGTTAGGACCATGGTGGCCTGAGCCCGCTTCCAGGTCGCCGTCGAAGTTGCGAATCATGCGCATGAGCGGATTTTTCAGCGGCGGGGATTGAAAGGTCAGCATAAAACCAAAGCCCATGTCGGTGTGCTCGATTTTAAGTTCACCGACCTTATAAGAAGTGTCTTCGTTCTCACCGGAATAGCCGTGGGTGGGGTGGACGTATTCGTTATGGGCGGGGTCGAGGCCGTTTTCCACGGCGCGTTCGTAATTCGCCTCCCAATAATAATCCATGGCTTCGCCGCGCCAGCCTTCCTGGTCCCATTCGGGGATGTCCATGATGGATGGACGCTTGGCTTCTTCTAAGTCACCAAGAAAGACGAAGACGATGCCGTACTTTTCCTGGGTTGGGTAGGCGTCCACCCGCGCGCGGGGCGGTACCTTGTGGCCGGGCCCCAACGAGGGAATTTTCACGCACTTGCCATCGCCTTGAAAGCGCCAGCCGTGATAGGGGCATTGCATGCAGTCGCCTTTCACTTTACCGCCCGACAGTGACGCCCCCCGGTGCACACACGTATCGCTGAGGCAATGGGCATTGCCCTTGGAGTCTCTAAACAAGACGAAATCGTGGCTGAGCATGCGCACGCGAATCGGCTTGTCCTCTAGCCGTTTGCTGAGTTCGGCGGCGTACCAAAAATTGATATACATGATGCTGCCCCTAGTTAATCGGGTTACCTGGTGGAGGTGTTAAGGAACTCTAAACCCCTCAAATGACGCTGATTCCGATGCTGCGCGACCCCGACCGCATGGTGGACTTGAGCCGTCGGTTTTCACCTAGCGGGCAGCGGCCCATTGGCGCTGCCCGCCTGTTTGCTGAGGCATCATTTCTGCCAACGGTTACAGGTGATTGGCCAGAAATTCTTCCATCATTTTGTAGTAGTCCATTACGTTCTCGTATTTGCGAAAACCATGGCCCTCATCTTTCTTGATCATGAGTTGGTAGTCTTTCTCATGGCGCTTTAGCTGCCGCTCCGCTTGCGTCGCGTGGGACAAGTCCACGCGCGCATCCTTGGTGCCGTAGGCCATCAGCAGGGGCACTTGGATCTTGTCGACGTGATTCAAGGGGGAGCGGTCTTCGAGTAACGCCTTGTCCGCTTTCGGATCGCCCACCCGCCATTCCATTTGCGGACGGATCGCGTCCCAGGCTTTGGGCAGTGTCTTGAACAATAGCGGTATCGAGGTGACGCCCACGTAGTTGATACCGCATTGATAAAGCTCGGGGGTATAAGTCAGGCCCGCCATCGTGGCGTAGCCGCCGTAGCTGGCGCCATAGATGCAGATTCGCTCTGGGTCGGCGATGCCTTCACGGATTGCCCATTCCACCGCATCGGTGAGGTCGTCCTGCATGGCCAAGCCCCACTGCTTGTTGCCGGCGTCGAGGAATTCGCTGCCATAACCGGTGGAGCCTCTGAAATTTACCTTCAGCACGGCGTAGCCGCGGTTGGCCAAGAACTGGGTTTCGCTGCTGTAGCCGTATTCATCGCGGGCCCAAGGACCGCCATGGGGGTTGAGAATCAGCGGCAGGCCCTTGCCCTCGCTGTCGGCCGGGAGGGTGAGGTAGCCATTAATCTTTAGGCCGTCCCTTGCGGTGAATTGGATCGGCCGCATTTCGGCCATTTGGCTCGCGTCGACCCAGGGCCGAGACGCCGCCAACTCCTCCAAGTTGCCCTTGTTCCTGTCGAAGATGTAATAGGTGGGCGGTTGCATGCTGTTCCATGCCACGACGATCATCTTGGTTTCGTCGCGGGTCATGCTGGTAAATGTATTAATCGTCTCCGGTAACGCCTGGTTGATGCCTTGCTGAATGCCGTCCCACTGCGGATCGAAATAGTGAATCTGCGGCTTGTCGGTATAGTAGGTCACGGCGGCGAGCTGCTCGGTCACGTCGGAGATGACAGCCTGTCCGACGTCGACGTCGGGGTGCTCGAATAACAACTCGGTGAGTTTGCGCTGCTCTAGGTCGTAGCTGTACAGGCCCGCTTTATCGCGGGGGTTGCCGTCTAGGCCTAAGTAAGAGTTGACATACAATGTTTTGCCGTCGTGGGAGATGTTGGCGGGAAAAAAACCGGGCTCGTCGAACTGGAAGGAGATCAGGGTTTCCCACTCCTCCGCACCGGGCGGCAGATAGTAAACACTGGTGCGGGGGCCCTTCTCTTGGCCCACGGCGAGGCGGACCTCGCCATGCTGATCGGTGATCCAGCCGGAAACGTTGCCCGGGTTGGTAATGATGCGATTCTTCCTGCCATTCCTGACGCTCATCTTGTAGACGTCGGGGTAGGGGGCCAAACGCTCGTTACTGCTAACGAGAATGGAGTCGGGATCGTCGTCGAGCAGGTCCAGGACCTGGGTGTAGCGGAAGGCTCGCCCGATAACGGGCTCGGCTAATACGCGGCCATCCGACCCGTCTTTGTCCACCGCGAAGATGCCGAAGGATTCGTTGCCGTCGTCATCCATGAAGAACAAGATTCGATCGTTGTTCGCCCAGGCAAACCCATTCACTTCCTTGTCTGTGATTCTCGTGACGAATCTGGACTCGGCCGTTTCAAGATTGATAACGGCGATGTTGCGGTGATCCTCGACCGGGGCGATGGCGGCGAGATGGGTGCCATCGGGTGATAGCTGGACATTCGAATAGCGCGCGGGTTTGAAGAAATGCTCGAGCGGTAAGCTTTCCGCCGCTGCGAGGTTCATTACCCCCAGCAAGACCGCACAACCCATCCATTTGATGCTCGAACTCATGACAACCCTCAATCTGTAGTTACCGCAATTCTACCAACCCGGCATGGAAAAGACCCGCCGCTGTGGCACCGATGCGTGGTCAAGCAAGCACTTGGGCGGTGTTGTGGCATCGCGCTGCGAGTCGAGACAACCCGCCGGCGGTGCAGTATCCTAGGCCCGACGCGTGAATGGAGGACGGCATGAAATCGACGGGGTTAGGATTCCTTTTGCTGCTGCTCGGCGGTGCGGGATGTGCCGTGCAGGCCCCGCCGGCTCAGCAGGTCAGCGAGACAGCGGCGCCACTCACTGTTGTCGAGGAAAAGCCCGCCGAGGTCACGATCGCACCGGCCGCCAACCGGAATTGCCGCCGCGAGTCCGTTACCGGCACCCGCTTCAAACGTAACCGTTGTATCTCTGCGAAGGAACGCCAGCGCATGCGCGATGAGGCGGGAGAAATTATGGACCGCGCCAGTCCCGGTGGGCCCAACGTGGGTGCCGGCGGCTAGAACGCGGTGTTCTTCACTCGATCCGCGTCACGCGGACCCGGGAATTAGCGCCTTCCACCGACAACCAATAGCTGCCCAGCGCCCCCCGCTCGATCGTGATCAAGGGTTGTTGCGCCACCTTGAAAAGCCGCCCCGGGCTTGTTTGTTGCCAGAGCTGGCCGTTTTCCAATTTGAACAACGTATTGCCGGACCAGCCGCGAAATTCGCCGACATGGCGAACCCGCAGCGGTTGGCTCTCATCGACCGCGACCCGCCGGGAGGCGAAACCGAATTCGTCTTGCTGAGTGTCGCGCTCACCGGCGTTAGCAGGCGACGGATCGAGAGTTTTTGCCGGGGGTGCGGTGGTGGAGGTAGGTTCGGCGCGCGGGTCGCGGCTGGCCGCCGCGGCGGCTTCAGCCGCAAGTTTTTTCTGAGCCTGCGCCGCGAGGGCCTCGAAACACTCTAGTCTTGCCTCAGCCTCGGCAATTCGCGCGCAGCGCACCAAGTCTCGGTCGTCGATGCTGCCCGCAGCAACCGCCACGCCGGCCAACACCAATGCCAATGCTGAGAGCAGCGTGGGCCTGCATCGGAAGAGGGGTATCCCGTTCACGGAAAAAAAATGGCAGCCCCCGGGGAGGAGGCTGCCATTGCGTACTTCAAACGAGTGGTTCCGAATGAATTAGAAGCCGAGCTCGTAACGGGCATAGTAGCTACGTCCGAAAATGTCGTAGAACAGGCCGGTGGAGTAGGTCACGGTGCCCGGCACGAAGGGCCAGTTGTTGACCGTCGGATCGACCGGCAGGTCTTCGTCGAAAATATTGTTAATACCAACGGCGACACGGCCCCAGCGGCCGAAGTCGTAGCGGTACTGAGCGCTGCTGACCATGTAGCTATCGACGAAATCACTGCTGACGCAGCTGCCGTCGGTGTTGGTCTGACAGTTCAGGTAGGGCAGCTCGTCCACCCAGTTGACCCGGACGGTGGCGCCATGATTGCCGCGCTCCCAGTTGCCGGTCAGATTCCAGCGGAACTCCGGCAGGGAGCCGAGTTTGACGTTCTCGGTGAAAGGTGACGTCGGGTCGGCCTGCGTCTTCAACGAATTCACCCAGGCAAGATCCCATGCGAAATCGAAGGCGCCGAAGCGGGCCGTTTCCAGCCGATAGTCGGCGCTGAAGTCGATGCCATCGATTTCCTGATTGGCCACGTTGACGAACGTGTTCTCGATCCGGCCACCCTGCAGGGTCCCGCCCGAGTCGCGGAAGATCTGCTCGCAGAACCGCCCCGTAGCGGCGCACTCATCCAGCAGGAACTGCTCGCTGAGCGTATCCGCCAAATCCTCGACTTCGATTTTGTAGTAGTCGAGGGTGAAGCTCAGGTCCTGCATCGCTTCCACGACCACGCCGAAATTGAAGTTCGTACCCTCTTCGGCGCGTAACCGGGGATTCCCGCCCTGGAGAATCTGCACCGATTGTACCGGCGTATTACATTGGAAGAACGGGCTGTTCGGATCGTTGGGCGTGCCACCAAGCGAAACGCACAGCGGCGTGTCGATCACGCTCTGGAACGCCCGCGTCTGGCTGCCGAACAGTTGTTGCAGGCTAGGGGCGCGGAAACTCTCGCCCGCGCTGGCCCGCACCAGCAACCGGTCGAACGGCCGGAATGCGGCGGCGATTCGGGGGCTAAAAGCCCTATCAACCAAGGATGCGTCGGAATACTCGTCCACACGCCCCGCGAGGCTGACTTCGAGCATGCTATGCACCGGCAAAAGGAACTCCACGCCCACACCGTAATGCTTACGCTGGCCGGCCGCTTCCGTCGCGCCGTCGAAGGCGTCGCCGCGGACCACCAGCTCATCGCGATCGTCCTCGAAACGCTGGCTCTCGTGATCGTAGTGGATGGCCACGCCAACGGGTCCGCCCGGCAGTTCCAGGGGCAAGTCGCCGCTGACGGTGGCGTCCCAGGTCGTGTTCGTGGCGAAGGCGTCCGTGGTGGCGGTGAAGGCGATCTTGTCGATGACGGACTGCGGGATCGTCTGGAACAGATCTAGGCCGTTGTTGAAGATTTCGTTCTCGAGGGAACTGATAATGAAATTAGGCCGGCGGCTGGCGAAGTCGCCGTAGTTGTAGGCCAGGCCCACTTCCCAGTCCCAGCTATTGAACCAGCCAAAACCCTCATACGGCAGGTTGCCGCGAAAGCCGGCTAGGGCGCCGTAGTTCACGAACTCGATGTTGTTCTGGCGTGGGCCGAATTCGACCAGGCGACGCACGAATACCCCCGGGTTCCCGGTCGGGTTGTTGGGTTCCGGGCCGTTAAGAAATCCGTTGTTGGTGACGCTGGAGGGAAATTGCGCTAAAGCGTCGCTCGGCCCCGGTGTAAATATCGCCGTTGAACCGTAGAAGTTGGGTTCGTTTTGATTATAGGTCTCGCGGCGGCTGTAGAACGTCTCGGCGAAGAATTCAATATCCGGCGAGACCTCATGAGTGAGGTTACCCGTCAAGGAGACCTGCTCATTTTCCGGGAACAAGAAACGGAACTTCGAGCGGTCGAAGCCGCACCAGACTTCGAGGCCGCTGACGACGCCGGCTGCCTGATTCGGAATACCCAGACCGCCGAGGGGGCCGCTGGGCGTTCCGCAGCCCGGTGCCTGTAAGGTGGTGAACAAGGGCGCCCAGTTATAGAACGTGGCGCCGCCGATGCTGTACGCCGCGCGCGGAATCTCGGTCGGGCTGCGTCCGGAGGGAATATCCGAATCCGCCCAATCGCGGTCGGGGCCTTTCAATTCCTCGTTGTAAAAGAACTCACCGGTTACGGACACCGAGGTCTTGCCCATGGTCGCGCCGGCCAATAGCTGAATGCGCTGGTTCTCATAGCCGCCGTCCGCCGTATCGCTCAGGCGGGCGGAGATGCTGACGCCTTGAATGTCCTTCCGCGTGATGATGTTGACCACGCCGGCGATGGCATCGGCGCCGTAAATTGCCGAGGCGCCATCGGTAAGAATCTCGATGCGCTCGATCTTCGACAGCGGGATGCTGGCGAGGTCGACGAAGGTTTCCTCGGAACCGAGGCCCAGCGGGTACACCGCGGGACGCCGGCCGTCGATAAGGACCAACGTCTTGCCCGCATCGAAGCCGCGTAGCTGCGGCGCGGATGCGCCCGGCGTGAAGCCGAAGGTTTGCGTCTGGGCGATGGACCCGGAGGTGTTCTGCACCAGGTTGTCGAAGACGCTCTGTACAGAGTCGTAGCCGGCCTTGTCGATGTCCTCGCGGCTGATGAGCACCACGGGGCTCGGCCCCTCCGCTTGAGTTCGAGGAATACGCGAACCCGTGACAGTGACCTTGCTGAGGTCGGCGGCCCTTTCGTCCTCGTCTTGAGCAAGCGCGGGCTGCGCGACAGCCAGCGCCAGTGTGACGAGCGATGCGCCCCTTAAATCCCTAAGAATGTTCATTGAACTAGTCCCCTTGATTAAAGGTTCTAAAGATTGAAATGGTTGTGTGTTTCGACCGGTTCCCCAATAGAAAAAAACTCCGCTAGGGACCGAAAAGTGGCCGCATCCTAGCACACTGAGCCGGTTCGTAAACCCAGGTGTTGCAGAAAAAGTACGCTAGGGCCGGCGGGGTTGCAGGAATCGTCGCCCGCCGTTCCCGGCAATGTCCACTAAGACTATGAAAATCAACATTATTCTGCTTTCCCAAGGGGATTCGGGAAATCGTTTCGTCTTGCCGTTACAACGGTTTATCGCTTGATAAATGACATCGATATGCGCAAGAAGCGATTCCCTGAGGCTAACTGTGGCACAGATGCAACAGGGTTGAGTCAGCCCCCTGGATCAGCGCGCGTCCG
>JAHEKG010000080.1 GCA_024638475.1 Rhodospirillales bacterium
ATGAGTTCGGGTAGCTCCTGCCGCAGCCGATTCGAAACTTGTTCGAACAGGGTGGCTTCCATTTCCGAGCAGGCGTTGTGCAGCAGCCGTTCCGTCAATGCGAAGGCGCCTGCCGCTAGTTCCGTTTGGAGCTCGGCAATCAAGTTTTCCCGTTGTGCCTCACGGTCTTCGGCGGCGGCCTCGGCGGGGACCACGTCCGTTAGGGTTGGGATGACATCGCTGGATTGTTTGGTCATGGTTCGATCAAACGTTATGAGTGTGCAGCTCGTAACCGCGCTCGCGATAAAAGCGGAAGCGCTCTCGGCCCGCATCCCTGCGGCGGGTTTCTTTGTCGACCACCTCGGCAACACGATGATAGCGACTGAAAAACTCGGGTACGTCATCGGCCATGTTGATCAACACATCCCAATCCCCTTCCCCGGGCTCCGTCGCGTGACTCAAGACCACGGGCTCGCCATTGGCTTGCTCGGCGACGGCATGGGGAACAAAGGCGCCGGCCTTGAAGGTCCACAACAGTTCATCGAGGGTTGCGCTCAAGGTCTGCGAGGGGTTGTGAATGAACACTCGCTGACCCAGGTTGAAGACTTTTTCCGTCAGACGGCAGGTAAAATTTAGGCGAGCGTTGTCACTGCTGCTGCCCAGTACGTAGAAGTCGACTCTAGTCATGATCTACGTGCGCGTGCCCAGCAGGTAGTCCACGAGGAGCGGTACGGGCCGCCCCGTGCTGCCTTTGGCTTTGCCCGACGTCCACGCGGTGCCGGCGATATCCAAATGGGCCCAGGGAGTATCTTCCACGAACTTCTCTAGGAAGCTTGCGGCGACGCTGGAACCGCCTTCCCTGGAACCGATGTTCGCGAGGTCTGCGAAGTTGCTTTTCAGCGACTCGCCGAATTCTTCGCTGATCGGCAGCCGCCAGGCAGGATCGTAGGCGCGGCCGCCGGCCGCATCCAGGGCACCAGCCAGGTCGTCATCATTGCTGAACAGGCCGGTGTACTGGTGACCCAAGGCGATGACACAGGCGCCGGTGAGTGTGGCGACGTCGATCATGCAGCGGGGGTTGAAGCGTTGCTGAGCGTAAGTCAACGCATCGCAAAGAATAAGGCGCCCCTCCGCGTCGGTATTGAGCACTTCGATGGTCTTGCCCGACAGGCTTGTGACGATGTCGCCGGGTTTGGTGGCACTTCCGCTGGGCATGTTTTCGCAGGTCGGCACCAACACGACCAGGTTGAGCCGCGGCCCGAGCTCCGCGATCGCAGCCATGGCGCCCAGCACCCCGGCGGCGCCGCCCATGTCGAATTTCATTTCGTCCATGCTGGCGGGCGGTTTCAACGAGATGCCGCCGGTATCGAAGGTAATGCCCTTGCCAATGAGCGCGACGGGCGATGCCTTCTTGTCGTCGCCCTGGTAGTTGAGAATGATGAATCGGGCCGGTTGGTCGCTCCCCGCCGTGACGGACAACATCGCCCCCATGCCCAACCTTTTCATCTGGGTTTCGTTGAGGACGGTGGCGGACAACTTCGCGTGCCGCTTCGCCAAGTCCACCGCAACCTTCGCCAAATGCGTCGGCGTGCATAGATTGGCGGACCGGTTGGCCAGATCCCGTGTCAAATCCATGCCGGTCGCAATGGCCGCACCATCGCGAATGCCGTCCTGACCGGGCTTTTGGTCGGCTTTGTCGACCCCTAGTCCAACTTTAATCAGTGGGGGCTTCGGTGCGGGATCGCTCTTTTGCTCGTCAAACCGGTAGAGGGCGGTGCGGACCTGCTCGCTGAGATGGCGCGCGACGTAATAGGTATCCAGGCCATCGACGCCGTTGAACCCCAAGTAACTCACCGCTTCTTTGATCCGGGTAGTCGCCAACGCCGTGCAGGCCGCCGCCACTGCCGCGCGATACGGTTTGACGCCGTAGTTGGTTGCTTTGCCGCAGCCGATCAGCAGCAGCCGCTGCGCCGCGACGGCGTTACCGGGATGGGTAAGCAACAGCGATTCGCCCAGCTTGCCGCGAAAATCGCCCTTGCTGCGCAGCCGGCGGATGGCGCCACCGCTGGCCTGGTCAAAGGTTTGCGCGGCCGCGCCGAGGCGGCCACCTTCGTAAATGGGGACAATGGCGCATGCGGTCCGGGTCCGGGCTGGTGCGCTGGTCTTCACGGAGAAGTCCATCAAAACTCCTTAACTGCGAAACAGATTCATGGGCGCGGGCCTGGCCCTTGTATTATGGTGGTTTGGGCGAGGCGCCGGGTGGCGCTAGTGTACTCGATAAACGCCTGCCCGGCGAAAAGCCAAAACTACGCTAGGAACCCATGTTCAACCTTATAAACCGCTACATTTTCCGCGAAGCGCTGGGCAGTTGGTTCCTCGTCACGGCGGTGCTGCTGTTTATCTTGCTCAGTAATCAATTCGCCGAGGTGCTGGCCGATGCGGCTGCCAATCGTTTACCCAGGGACGCCGTATTTTTAGTATTGGGGCTGAGTTCGCTCCAGTACCTGACTATCCTCGCGCCGCTGGGCCTGTTCCTGGGCTTGATGCTGGCGCTGGCGCGGCTAAACAGCGATTCCGAGATGGCGGCGCTCATGGCGTGTGGCATTGGGCCCGGCCGCCTGATGGGGCCGTTGTTGCTGCTGGCTTCGATGCTCTTCGTCGGCCTGAGCTGGATTGCCCTCGAACAGGGCCCGGCCGCCGTGCGTACCATCGAAGGGCTTGAGCTGCGGGCGAAACAGGAACTCGAGTTGGGCTTTCTGCAGGCGGGCCGGTTTACCACGCCGGATGGTGGCGACACCGTCATCTATGCCCGGGAAGTCCGCGACGACGGTCGCATCGGCGACGTATTCATTCAACGCAGGAAAGACGACTTGGTCACCGTCGTATTGGCGGCTACGGGTGAGCGCCAGCGCGACGAACAGGACGGTTATCAGACTTTCGTCCTCTACGACGGCAAGCGCTACGAGGGCGTCCCCGGGCAGCGTGAATTTAGGGTCGTCGAGTTTGCCGAGCATGGTATTCCGCTGGTCCTGCAATCCGCCGAAGTGCCGGAACCGGAGCTGGAAGCGATCCCGACCCTGACCTTGTTACGTTCGGATTCGCCAGAACTCAGGGCGGAACTACATTGGCGCGCCGCCGCGCCCGTGTCGCTGCTTGTATTGGCTTTACTGGCGGTCCCCTTGAGTCGCTCGCAACCGCGGGAAGGACGCTTTGGGCGCATCGCCATCGGCATCCTCGTTTACATTGTCTATAGCAACCTGTTGGCCGTGGCACGGTTGTGGCTGGAGCGCGGCGTGGTACCCGAGTGGGTCGGCCTGTGGTGGGTTCACGCCTTGGTGTTGGGCGTCGCGCTGGCGTTGCTGGCTAAACAGGTGCGGGGACGGGCGCAGCCGGTCGCGGTAGCCGCCGCATGAGTATCCTAGACCGCTATCTGTTGCGCGCCACGATTACGCCCATATTGCTCGTGTTGTCGGTCTTGGTCGGCCTGTCGGCTTTTATCGAAATCGTAGGGCAAATGGACGATGTCGGTCAGGGCAACTACCGGCTTATCGACGCAATCGTCTACGTCGCCTTGCGCATACCGCGCGCGGCTTTCGAAATGTTGCCGGCGGCCGCCCTGCTGGGTGCCTTGTTGGGACTGGGCAACTTGGCGAGCCGCAGCGAACTGGTGGTGATGCGCGCCAGCGGCGTGTCCCGCTTGCGGTTGCTGGGATCCGTGGCGATTACCGGATTACTGCTGGTGTTTGTCATGGGTTTGCTGGGTGAGTCCATCGCACCGTCCATGGGCCAATACGCACGACAAATGCGGGCAACTAAAGTATTAGCGGATGTCACCATCGGCGAGGGCCAGGAGATTTGGCTGAAGGAGGGCGACCTCATTGTCAACCTGCGGCAGCTGAGTGCCGATTTTACCTTTGGCGGCGTTTACCTTTTCGCCGTCAACGGCAACAGTCTGCAGCAAATCGCCCGCGCAGATTCTGCGGATATCGACGCCAATGAACGCTGGTTATTGCGCAACTATGCGGAGACGAGTTTCGAGCCCGAAGAGGTCACAGCGCTGACGCTGCGCCAGGCGCTGCAGACCTACGACTTGAGCCCGGATTTGTTGGGGCTGTCGGTGGTCAGGCCGGACCTGCTCGCCACGCTCGGATTGTGGCGTTATATCGGTTTCTTGGATGCCAATGGACTCGATTCCGTGCGCTATCGGGTCGCGCTCTGGACCCGCGTCGCCAACGTCATTTCTGTGGGCGTGATGGTGGTGCTGGCGTTGCCTTTCGTGTTCGGTTCGCTGCGTTCTTCCGGCAACGGCGCCCGCATGGTGGTGGGGTTGTTGGTGGGTTTGGGCTACTACCTGTCGACCAAGATGCTGGGTTCCAGTGGTGAGGTCTTCGAATTGGATCCCGTTTTGGTTGCGTGGGCACCAACCGCAGTGTTGCTGTTGGTTACCGCCGTGGCATTGTCGCGGGTGCGTTGAGCCGGATCACCCGGCTGCCGCTCAACCGGTCCTGCCAGGTTAATTGCTGCGGATCGACGAGCATCCAAAGGAAGCCGATGCCGACGGGCAGCCAAGTGGGAATGCCTGCTAGGCACCGCTTGATCGCGCCCGCAAACCCGAGGGGCCGCTGCCGCTCATCGACGACTCGCAGACGCCAGGCGCGCATCCCCAGCGTCTGTCCGCCTTTGACCCAAAAGATCACGTAGAAACCTATGACGACGGCGGCGAGCAACAGGTCATACCACCACGTGCCTGGCGGTATCGCCTGGCCGCGATTGATGGCAATCGCGATGAGGCTCATCGCAAAAAGCAGCGCGAGCAACAACAACAAGTCATAGAGCCAGGCGAGGAAGCGGAAACGAAAATGTGCCGGTGCGAAGGTCGCCATGGCGCCGAGTCTACCCCGAACCCTGTCCTTGACAGGCAGTCTTTGTCCTGCCTATTATCATGCAGTAAAAATACTGCGTGATGGAAGATGGATAGAGTGTTCAAAGCCTTGGGTAGTGAGACGCGACGCACGTTGTTGGATCGCCTATTCGAAACGCCCGGTCTCACCCTGTCCGAGTTGGCCGAAGGTCTCAACCTGCGCCGCCAGACCGTCACCCAGCACTTGGCCGTGTTGGAAGAGGCCAACCTTCTCGTTTGCCAGTGGCGCGGGCGCGAGAAGCTGCACTACCTCAACCCCATGCCGATCGCTGAGCTGGGGCATCGCTGGATCGCTAAGTTTGCCCACTCCAAGACCGCCGCGATCGTGAGTCTCAAACGAGCGAGCGAGGATAAGCAGCGCGATCAATGAGTCCCGCCCCACGGGGGCCGCCGGATTGGGCGGCTGCGGCAGCGGGCGCCGGCGGGGCTGCGGTTCGGGAACCGGTAGCGGCTGTGCGGGTCGCGGTGCGACGACGGCCTCGCAACGGCGACTGCACGGCGATGGGTCGCTTGCGTGCGCGCGAATGGCAGTCATCGCAGCAAAGACCAGCAGGCTCGTGCGAAGGATGTGGGCGGCGAATGACACTGGCCCAATTTGCCGGGCCCGCGTCGCCCTCACAAGGGAGATTTCTGCGCGACGGCATTGGAAATGGGCTGATCGCGGCGGCGTTGGACTGGTAGGCTACTTGCTTGCCGATGATACCGATTGGGAGGCATAGCATGGTCACTCGCCGAGACATTATTCAGACCACCGCCGCGGGGTCGCTGCTGGCGCTCGGCCCGAGTTCGGGCAGTGCGGCCGGGGCGCCAAGGCCGCCGGACTTGTCGTTCCTCACCCGCGAACGCCTGTTCAACGCGGACCGTGCCCGTTACTTCATGGAACAGGAGGGGCTCGATGCGCTCGTCGTGGCGCAGCCCGCCAACGTTTTCTATCTCAGTAACCATTGGCCGCAGCACGACCGCATGGGGTTTACCGATACCTCCGTGGCCATTGTGAGCCGCGACCCTAACGTGCCGCTCGCTTTGGTCATGGGCGCATTCCTTTATTACTACAGCCATTCACCCGAGTCCGCGTTCACGGATCGGCTGATATTTCCCTACACTCAGCCCGATCTGGAGGCCGCCGCCGAACATCGCGGCGTGGGGGAGCCGCCGGCCCAGACGCCTCGCATGCGCCGGGTGAACGATCCGGACTTGGTCAACGATTTGGATCGGCAGCGGTTTGCCATGCTGGGCGCCGCGCGGCACGTTTCCGCGAGCCAAGCCTGGGCGCTCGACAAGGCGTTGCGGGAACTGAAATTGACGGACAAAGTGTTGGGCATCGATGCCGCCAGTATTCAAGCGCTGTTAGACGAACGTGGCATTAGCGCCGACGTCCGGCCGGCGGAAAACACCATCCGCCGCATTCGCTTATCCAAGTCACCCGCCGAACTCAAGCTGATGCGGTTCGCCGCCCAACAGAACGTGGATGCTGCCGTCGCCACCGCCCAGGCTGTGCGGGACATTGCAACGACCCGCGAGTTGCGGGCGCGGTTTTACAGCGAGGCGGCGCTGCGCGGCAATCTAGGCGTGTACATGGTGATCGACGGAACTTCGTCCGAACTCGTGGACAAGCCGATTAAGGAAGGCATGGCATTTTCAATCGATTGCGTGAGTGCTTGCCGTTTCTATCACGGCGATTTCGCCCGGACGATTTTCGTGGGCGAGCCGCACCCGAAAATGCGCCAGGTTTGCGACGCGATCGCAGTAGCATGGCGCGAACTGCAAACCCAGCTTCGCCCCGGGTTGCGTTTTGCCGACGTGAGTCGCTTAGGCCGGGAGTCGATAAAAAAGCAGGGGTTGGACCTGAATGTCGCGTTCACTCCCCACGCGGTGGGCTTGTTCCATACCGATCATCCGCGGCCCAGCCTGCACAAGCCACGCAGCGTGGACGGCCTCGTACTAGAGGAGAACATGATCTTGAGCGTCGACTGCCCGGTATTGGAGGCCGGCATCGGCGGGAGCGCCCATTTGGAGGACCTCATGCTGATCAAGAAGGCCGGCGCCGAGCCCATTCATGACGTGCCGCCCGGCGTATTTGTCGTCTGAGGGTGAAACAAAAGCGGTTTAGACCGGGTCTACTGTTGCGACCCTGAACAGGCTTGAAACTATGAATCGTAGAGGTTTTCTGAACGCGCTGGCGGCGCTGCCGGCCGCAGGCTGGCTGGCCACGCCCGAGTCGGCGCTGGCAGCGGGCGTCGAGCTCGAGTTCGATCGGCTACAAAAGACCAAGGCCGAGTGGCGGGAACTGCTGGAGCTGCCGCGCTACCGGGTCTTGTTTGAAGAAGATACCGAGCGGCCGTACAGCAGTCCCCTCAACGACGAAAAACGCGCCGGCCTGTTCATCTGCGCGGCCTGTTATCTGCCGTTATTCGAGAGCACGCATAAGTACGATAGCGGCACGGGTTGGCCGAGCTTCACGCAGGCCATTGCGGGTCGAATGGGGACCAAGACCGACTACAAGCTGATATGGCCGCGGACGGAATATCATTGCGCGCGTTGCGGCGGCCACCAAGGCCATCGCTTTGACGACGGTCCGCGCCCGCGCGGCGAGCGCTGGTGTAACAATGGCTTGGCTTTGGAATTCGTCGCGGATGGCGACGCTTTGCCCGAATTGAGGACGTGACGATGAAGTTGACAGGGAAGTTAATGGCCATGGGCGGGTTAATCTTCGCCCTGGCCCTCACAGCATCCGGGTTGCAGGCGGCCGACGATGACACCGCCGTTGCGATTTTCGCGGGCGGTTGTTTTTGGTGCATGGAACCGCCCTTCGACAAGCTCGACGGCGTCAAGTCGACCATCTCCGGCTATATCGGGGGCGATAAGCACAACCCGACTTATAAACAAGTGTCCGCCGGCAAGACGGGGCACACCGAAGCGGTGGAAGTGCGCTACGACCCGAGCAAAGTCAGTTACCAAACCTTGCTTGACGTCTTCTGGGTCAACATCGACCCACTGGTGAAAAACCGTCAGTTTTGTGATGCCGGCAGCCAGTACCGGCCCGGAATTTTTTATGTGAACGAGCAACAGCAGCAACTGGCCGAAGGGTCGAAACGGGCATTGGAAGCTTCCAAGCGGTTCGCCAAACCGATCGTCGTCGAAATTACCGCGGCCACTGAGTTTTACCCCGCCGAGGACTATCACCAGGACTACTACAAGAAAAATCCCGTGCGCTACAAGTACTACCGCTTCGGCTGCGGGCGAGACAAACGCCTGGATGAACTGTGGGGCGAAGATCGCGCTAGCTAGCTCGGCACCGCGCCCATCTAAAGCTGCATCAATCGAGCGTCCGGGCGACCCGAAAACCGATATGCCCGCTGCGATCCGTGGGGGCAGCGCCATAGCGTGCTTGCGGCCGGTTCAAGAACGTCAGCGTGAACCAGGATCCGCCGCGTAGGGTACGTTGAGCGCAGTTGCTTGCCGTAAGCGCGGCGCCGTCGCCCGGTGCATTGGCGTAGCTTTCCTCAAAACAATCTTCGACCCACTCCCACACATTGCCCAAGGTGTCATAGAGGCCGAGCCCATTGGGTTCGAATGAGCCTACCGGGGCCGTGTAGACAAAACCGTCCGCGCAATCGAACAGCGTTTGCCAGGAGCGCTGCGTGTTGCGATGCACCGCGAGCCGCGACCGGTCCGACACGTTGGCGTAGTCGCAAATGGCGTTAGTGATGTCGCCCCAGGGCCAAGCGGTGTTCGCCCCCGCGCGCGCCGCGTACTCGCGCTCGCTTTCGCTGGGTAAGCGGTAGGACTCCTTAGTCAAGCGGGAAAGCCAAGCGATGTAGGCTTTGGCGTCATGCCAACTGACGCAGACGACCGGATCCCGTGGGGTTTGGGCAAACCCGGGATTGCGCCAGGTGAGCAGCGGCTGTTGCTCGTAGCGATCGGCCGCCTGGTTCCAGGACCAGCAATCCCCGCTGAGCGGGTGATTGGTGGCGACGACGAAGCGCTCGAATTCGGCCCGGGTCACGGGATAGCGAGCCATGGCGAACGGTTGGGTGAATCGGACGGTGTGTTGCGGGGTTTGATAGCTTGCGAAGGGTTCGGGTACCCGGGCTTCTCGTAGGGCCTGCTGCGATGAGCCCATTTCGAAGCTCCCGATCTGCACCGCCACCATCTCCGGGCAGCCTTCGCAGTCGCTAAAACTGCTAGGAGCGTCGAGGGACACCGTGCTGCAGCCAAGACCGAATACGGTCGCTGCAACCAGTGCTAGACGAGCTCGTGCTTGGTTGGTTTGCATGTGGCTGTGTCTGCGGCGGTTATTCGGCGGTTGAAAAGTTCACCCCGTATTGAAGCTGGCGGTCGCTATACAGTCCGACGACATGGCCGACATGCTGCGCCGACTCCACTTCATCCAAAATAAACGCCGCAAAATCCGCATAAGTGATCAGCCTCAGCTCCGGGGCGTCCCTATCGACGGCGATCTTGAGGTCGTTGCGCGCGGGTTCCGGCATGAGTTGGCCGGGGCGCAGAATCGTAAAGTCCAGTTGGCTTGCGCGGACGATGCTTTCCATCAGCCGCATGTCATTGTAGATGCCGCGAATTTGCCACAACCATTGCTCGGCGCGCGGTGCATCCGGGCCCGGTTCTTGGTCCATGACCTTTTGCGCGCCGATCGAGCTTGTGGCCAGCAAACGCGAGTTGCCCTTGGCCTGCATCGCGGCAAGGATGTTGGTGTAGCCGGCCGAAAACAAATCCATCTCTGGAATGGGCTGGCTAATATCTACACGGGGCCCCAATAGTGAGATCACTATTTCCTTGCCGCTAAGCGCCGCTTCAATGGAGTCCCGGTCATAGACGTCGCCCTTGAGCACTGTCAGGCGCTCGTGCCGTAAAGAAACCGCCTCGGGCCGGCGGGCGAAGCCGATTACGGTGTAACCGCGGTCCAGCGCCAGCGGGATCAGGCTCTCTGCGGTTTGCGCCGTTGCGCCGATGATGACCAGTGGGGGCGGCGCTTGCTCCGACGCTACGGTGCAAGCCACCGTCAATAGCGACAACACTGCACACGCCAGCACGGCATGCAGGCGGAATCCCGGCCAATCTCGGTATTTCAATTTGCGTAACGGCTGCATGGCGAGTGTGGCCCGCCCATGCCGGCGCGGCGCGTGAGACGGCGGTTTATTGGCTGGTGCAGGGGTAGTGCTTGCGCAGCAGCCCGAGCATTAGCTGATTCGCCTGCTCCGGGATCTTTTCCAGTTGGGCCGCATGCGAGCCAAGTTTGTCCACCACTTCGGCGAGCGTTGTTTCCCGGGGGAGGCAATAGCCGGCCTCAATATTGTTCGCGTAGACCATACCGCGCCCACCGGCGCGCGTGCGCTTGGCGCGTTCGCTGAGGGTTTCTGGCCGTTTAGGATCCACATATTTCGCCGTTCGTGAGGCAAAGGCACCGCCAATAAAACCGTGTACCCAGGCTTGGCAGGCCCCGCGAGTTGCCTCGTCGTTGCTGGCGCATTGTTTGATAAGCTCACTGGAGGCGAGCGGCTCAACGCCAAACGCCGGCAACCCGGCAACCAGCAGGATAGCAATCAGTATTCGCATTACCTGGTCCTCGAAGCGGCGAGCCGCAGTATCAGATAGCCGATGATAGCGCAGGCAAATGAACCCGCCAATAGACCGAGGCGGTCGACCCGAGCGTAACCTACGCCGCCTTCGGCAAACGCCAGGCCGGCGATGAACAGGCTCATGGTAAAGCCAATTCCACACAGGAACCCGACGCCGAGAAAATGCAGCCAACGCACATTTTTTGGCATCTCCGCCATGCCCGTGAATATGGCGAGGGCGGTAAATGCCATTACGCCAACCGGTTTACCGACGAGCAGCCCCAACGCGATGCCCAGGGGGATCGGTTCGAGCAGCATCGAAACACTGAGCCCTTCCAACGAGACCCCCGCGTTGACAAACGCGAACATCGGCAAGATGCCGAACGCGACCACGGGGTGCAGCGTCTCAATCAGGTAGTCGAGCGGAGCTGCGTCGTCGTCTTCGTTCTTGATCGAGGGAATGAACAGCGCCGTGACCACGCCGGCCAGCGTGGCATGGACACCGGACTTCAGCACACACACCCACAACGCGATACCCACGAGCAAGTACGCCGCAATATTCGTGATACGCAGCCGATTCAGAACGAGTAGAACAACCAGAAAGAACCCGGCGCTCAACAACGACACGAGTGACAGCCCGGAGGTGTAAAACAGCGCGATGACAATAATGGCAATGAGGTCGTCGAGAATCGCCAGCGTCATCAGGAAGATCTTTAGCGCCGGCGGCACACTGGTGCCCAGCAGCGCAAGCACGCCGAGCGCGAACGCGATGTCGGTGGCGGTTGGCACGGCCCAGCCGACGAGGGCTTGCGGATCGCCGGCGTTGATAGCCACGTAGATGAGCGCCGGTATCGCCACGCCACCGATGGCGCCCGCGGTTGGCAGCACCATCTGGCGAATCTCGGACAGGTGCCCGTGCAGAATCTCGCGCTTGATCTCGAGGCCGATCAGAAAAAAGAACACCGCCATGTGGCCATCGTTGACCCACAGGAACAGCGGCTTCTCGACCGATAGCGCGCCAACGCGAACCTCGCCCTCGATATTCAGGAACGCGATATACAGGTCCGTCAATGGTGAATTCTTGATCACCATTGCCAATACCGCCGCTATGACGAGCAGGATGCCGCCGAAGCTCTCGGTGCGGGCGAAGCGCCCAATTTGGCCGCCTAGTTGGTTGAACAAATCGGGTACGCGCGATGGCCGGGGACGGCGAATTGTATCCCATTGTTCAGCCGCGATGTCTCATTGATCACCGCGCGCCACGGGGCCGATAGAAGCCGTTGCGTTCGCTAGCGGCGCTAGCGAACGCAACGGCTGCCTACACCAGCGTATCTTCTCGGGCGATACTAAGGCGCCCCGAGCACATCCAGGAACGCCCCGGCGATGACCCAGTAGCCGAGCGCATTGGCGTGGATATTGGGGCCCACCGGTGCCGGCGCACACATGTAGGTGAGCTGACACAGCAGGGCGACGTTCAGCGGCACCATGTTGTTGGGTGCGGGCAATGGAAACGGCACCATGGTTGTAAAGTCGCTGGCGTGAAACGCGCCCGCGACGTCGGCGGTGGGGATTCCGAAGGCCCCGTAGGTGGCCTGCAATGAGCCATTGAAGAGCTGTGCAAGCAAATCCGACTGCATGGCGAAGATCTGGCCTTGAGGCTGCAGCGGTGCGAGCCAGGCGGCCAAGAAGGTGTTGTAGTAGTTCATGCCGATAATCGGCGTGCCCGGCGCCGCCGCATCCCGCAGGGCGGTGAGAATATCGGCGAGATTCAACGCGACCTGATTGAAGGTGGCCAGCAGGCAGTTCACGTCCACGCTCAGGCCGACGATGCAATTGGCGACCAACACGTCATTCACACCCATGTCGATGGTTACGAGCGCGACTTTGTCTTTGTGGGCATGCAGGAAATTCAGCGCCTCGGCAAGCTGCGACCCCTTCGGATAGGTACACAGTCCACCGTTGACCATGGTGACGGTCGTCTCACCGGGGCAACCCAGCTTCTCGTGGCGGAGCTTGCGAAAGCCCGGCGAGATGGCGGTGAACAGCTGATCCGTGTAGCTCTCGTCGGTGATCTGGTTCGCGCCCGTGGCGTCGGGCTGAATGCCGGCCGCGAGCGACGT
>JAHEKG010000342.1 GCA_024638475.1 Rhodospirillales bacterium
AAACTGAAAACGCTGGTCAGCGCCGGCGTGGTGCGTTGCGCGCCGACGAAGACGTCGTAGAGCGGGCCGAACCCCAGGCTAACGTTGTCGACACCGTCGACGTCGGCATCGAAGAGATCGTAAAGAATCTCGTGCACGGATTGCTCGCTATACCAGCCTGGATTGCCACCTGCCGGGCCAGTCTCAACGCTGAAATCGACGTCGAGCCCCTGCCCGGCGCCGAACGAATCCCGGTACCTGGGATCGCTCGTGGCCATCGCCGCTAGGGCGTTGCCCCACCCCTCGCCGAATGCGAGCCGCAAATCCAACTGGTCCGAAAGACTGTGAGGGCCGCCGACACTATCGGATCGCGACAGGACCGACTCGAGGTAGTGGCCCCACTCGTGAACAATCACGTGACGATCAAACTCGTCTGTATCGTTGTTGGCGAGACCCAGAATATAAATGCCGGGATTCGCGCCGCCGGGAAAAAACGAAGTCGTGCCGATGTCGCCGTTGGGGAAATCGATAGCGCCGCTGGGCCGATTGCTGGGGCTCCAATGCAAATTGAGGGCGGGTAGCTGTAGGCCCGCATCGGCCGCCAGGAGGAGTGCGAGCCCCTCAAAAACGGCATCGAGGATCGCGAAGGGTCCCGCCGCGCGCATCCCCGTGTAACTATTACTTGCGGTATCCCAACCGGATCCTGCGTTTAGGTTTCGCGTCGAGTTCCCGGCGCCGGCGTTGAAATCGCTGCCGTCCAGTGCATACAGCGCGTTAGCCTGGGTATTGTCCAGCACACGAAAATCGAAACTCTGTGCACCCGTCCGTATTAATTCCGCCCGAACCCGGATGAACAGATTGGTGTTCGCGGCGACGGTTAGACTGTAGTTGCCATTATCGTCAGTGGTTGTCGAAGCCAACACCGTGGTTCGGTTCGACGCATTCATTGCCTGGACGGTGACGCCGCGGACCGGCCCCTGCCGGGTATTAGCGAAATCTAGGCCGGTGCCCGCCGCATTGAAAGGCACCTGGTCAAAAGTAACCCGGCCGCTGACCGTCACATTGCCGCCACTCGGAAGCATTCCACCGCCACCGCCGCCACCGCCGCCACAAGCGGCGAATAGGCAGGCACAACTCAGCAGAATCAATCGGTTACGGCGCGCTTTGAAATAAGACAAAGTAGGGCCACTCCTTGGCTGCCATGGGATCGTCGGACGAGGTTACGCTGGATTGATCATAGCCAACATACCCCCCGAGGGAGAAGGCAACGCGGCCCATTTTCGACTGATTGTGCAGCGCAACATCTCGTCGGAAAACTGCGACACTGGTACCAGGGGCCCTCCAAGGGAACTGTTAAACTCAAGCGTTTGATTATGTCAGCTAGCGAGGCACCGCCGCGTGGAGTTTGGCGACAGCGTGACCCATGAACAAACCTAACAAAGCCATACTAGTCACCGGTGGCGCCGGCTACATCGGCAGCCACGTGGTACGCCAGTTGGGTGAAGCCGGCGAGACGGTTGTCGTGCTCGACAACCTCTGTACAGGCTTTCGCCAAGCCGTCCTGTTTGGTGAGTTAATCGTTGGCGATGTTCAGGACACCGCGCTGCTCAGGTCCGTATTCCGCGATCATGACATTGATACGGTGATGCATTTCGCAGCCCACACCATCGTTCCCGAGTCGGTCGCGAATCCGTTGAAGTACTACGGTAACAACACGGCCGGCAGCCGCAACTTGTTAGCGGCTGCCGCGCAAGCCGGTGTCCGCCACGTCGTGTTCTCTTCGACAGCAGCGGTTTATGGCGTGCCACCCGATGGCCGAGCCCGGGAAAACACACCGACCCAACCGATTAATCCCTACGGCAGTTCAAAGCTCATGACGGAGTGGATGCTGCGTGATCTGAGCAAAGCATCGGCGCTACGCTACGTCGCATTGCGTTATTTCAACGTCGCCGGATGCGACCCCGAAGGCCGCATCGGCCAAGCCACTCCCAAGGCGACCCTGCTCACCAAGGTGGCGTGCGAGGCGGCGGTGGGCAAACGCGACTCCGTCTCCATATTCGGGACCGATTACGACACGAAAGATGGCACCGGCGTCCGCGACTATATTCACGTTGAAGATCTGGCGCGCGCCCACCTGGACGCACTTCAATACCTGCGTAATGGTGGAGAATCCGAAGTCCTAAACTGCGGTTACGGCCGCGGCTACAGCGTCAGAGAGCTACTGAGCGCCGTCGAACGCGCCAACGACGCGCCGCTGACGATTCGGGAAGAGCCGCGACGTGCGGGGGACCCACCCGTACTCGTCGCCGAAGCTCAACGCATCCGTGAAGTGTTGAATTGGCAACCGCGACTCGACGACATAAATGCCATCGTAACCAGTGCTTTGGCCTGGGAACGGCAATTACAAGAACACCCTTGGAGTCAAGACTAACCTTGTTCTCGCACGATCAACCCATTCGCGCGGACGCGGGCCGATGAGGTTAGCCCGACCCCGCACGCTGCTAGGAATCATCCTGCTCGGCCTGGGTATGGTGACCTTGCCCTTGCTGATCGCGGTGGGGCGTGCCGCCCTGCAACTCGACGAGTTGGTTGCCAACAGCGAGGCCTTCGTCCGTGAGAGTATTGAAGTAACCGAGCAAAACCAGCGCCTTGCCAGCAACCTAAAATCCTTGGAGCGAAATGCCCGGTCTTGGGTCCGGGTCGGCGAACCCGACTACCTGGACCTATATCGACGCGGCCTGACCGACTTGCAGAATATCGGCCGCAACCTACTTGCACTACCCCAAGACAAGCTCACAGCAGGCAGGCTACAGGTACTTATCGAGAGTGCGTTGGAATTACAAACCCTCCTAGAGACCGAAACGGTCGGCAGCGCGGATACCCTCAGACGCGATAGCCAGGTGATCGGCCAGTTCGACTTCATGAACGCGGCCGCACTGGATGTCGATCGAGGTATGCGCCGGCTGATCACCACGAAGTTGAATGCCCTTGAAGAAGAAGCTCGTCGCTCGCAACAAAGCCTAGCCTGGCAGGCCGCCGCCCTAATTCCCGCCACCTTGTTACTCGTCGTGTTTTTCTTATTCCTGGTCGGCCGGCCAATGCGTCAGCTCGATCGCGCAATTAGCGAGCTGGGCCAGGGACGT
>JAHEKG010000343.1 GCA_024638475.1 Rhodospirillales bacterium
CGGGTGATCACGTGTTCGGCCCAATGAACGTGTATCCGGAGCCCCAGACCGTTTTGATGAAACGCGGCTGCTTGGCGGTATCACCGAGCTTATGTCGTAAACGCGAGACTAGGATATCGACCGATCTCGAAAACAGCTGAGCATCGATACCGCGCAGGCCGTTGAGTATCGCATCCCTGGAAAATACCTTACCGGGACTCGTTGCCAGCAAAACCAGCAACTCGTATTCCATCGTCGTCAGCTCCACAGTTTCTCCATCCAACTCGATGGCGCGTTTTTCACGTTCGATCTTTAGTCCATCGAATGACAAGACGTCATTCGCGCCGCGCTCATCCGTGACCGTCCGCCGTAGCACACTCTGCATGCGTACGACTAGTTCCCGCGGCTCGAAGGGCTTAGGCAAGTAATCGTCTGCACCGAGCTCTAGACCGACGATACGATCCGTCACCTCGCCGCGCGCGGTGAGCATGATAATCGGTACCGCGCTTTGCTTGCGAATCCGGCGGCAAACCTCAAAGCCATCCATGTCTGGCAACATGACGTCGAGAATGATCAGGTCGGGGGCTTCGCTCGCCAGGAGCTCCAAACCCTCCTTAGGATGCGTCGCTGAGAGCAGTTCGAAATCGAAACGCTTAAAATAAGCGCTCAACAACCCGCTCAGCTTTGCGTCGTCATCGATTAACAGTACCCGGCTCATCCGCAGTCCTGGTGGTTAGCTCAGCGCCTATTGTAATCGCTTCTAATACAAGCGGTTAGCTAAGTTACAAATTGAAACAGCATGTTACCGGCCGGAAAAGAATACTAGCCCATATGGCCCTACCATCACTCCATCGAAATTATCGGTATCGGAGAAGACAGATGTTTGGATTAGGCAAGGCAAAAACAGGTTTGGATGGTCGGGACGAACTTTTGATTCTCGTTGCGGTGCTGATGATTCCCCTGTGCACACTCAGCTCGATTGCAGGTGTTTAAGCGCCTAACGGCGCAACGCCCCACCCCCCTGGGGCTCTTAGAGGAAGTCTTTGGCTTCCTCTTTTTTTTGCTTAGAACGGTTGAAGTTCTCCGTTGTAGCGAATGAAGGCGCCGGATGTTTCTACGGTCAGCGCGTCAATCACATCGATCATCCCGGCAATACTCACATCTGGTTCAATCAACCGCGGGTTGTCGTACCCCGCCATCTTTTCAACCCGTACCTCGCCGGGCGACAGTAACGCAACGGCAATCCCGTCTGAGCGCAGCTCCCTCGCGACGTTAGCCATGAACATGTTCAATGCTGCCTTGCTTACTTTGTACCAGTAGCCGCCCGGCATTCCACCGCCACCGGCGCCGAAAGAGCCCGCCAATGAACTAATCGCGACAACTTTCTTGCCTTCACTGGCCTTGACATGCGGCGTAAACGCTTCGGTGACCTTCAATGCCCCCAACGCGTTGGTCCACATGAACGTATTGAACTGGTCGTAATCCAACGTGCCGAAGGACTGCGCCTTGGGCTGCCGAAAGTCGCCGGTCATACCGGCGTTGTTGATCAGCAAATCGATGGGGACTCCTTCGAGTTTCTCGGCTAATGCATCGATCTCATCGTGCTTGGTAACATCCATGCGTTCGACTCGAACATTCTTCCGTGCCGCGCTCAAGTCCACCAATGTCTGCGGAACCGCATCCCGGCGATGCGTCGCAATCACTTGCCAACCCAGCGCAGAATACTGTTTGGCGAATTCGAGTCCGAGGCCGCTGTTGGCGCCGGAAATCAAAACGGTCTGTGACTGCACATTACCCCCCGAAGCAAATGCCCCCAAACCCACCAGTAGCCCTGCCACTGCGAGACCTTTTCTGAACATTACCAATCCTCACTTTGTTTCAATGGATGCAAGCGTCGGCGATACCAAACGATCGCTTGCCTTTAACATCGCTTGTGCTCGAGAAGAATTTTTTAGATACGCGTCTAAATACGCCGTCGTCAATGCGTTGACGATGTCTAAGAAATCATCTGCCCGCGGATCCCTTTCCAAGTCGCCACGGCCGACAATGCCTCCCAGATAATGATCCGCTCCCTTCAACACGATTAGCATCCGGCCGCCGGCTGGGGCCATGCGGTAGCTGTCTTTGTGCCATTCCCAAGTCGTGTCAGGCAGCATGACGATGTCGCGCGTAGCCGTGGTATAGAGGGAAGGCACCTTCACGCTAGCGAAACCTCCGTTGTCCACGAGGCCCGGAATGGCCCCGGGTGGGGAGATCATGAGCGCAACTTTGACGCGCTCGTCGTAGAAGCTCTTGCGCTGATTGTCGCGCCGATCCACCCCCGGAACCCCGGCCAGCGCGAGCGCGGTCAATGCGCCCAAGGAGTGCCCCGTCGCAGCGACCCGCGTTGGGTCGGGCTTGCCCTCCAAACCTTTGACTTGCCCCGACAAGACCGCGAGCTGGTCGAGCAAGAATGTCAAATCTGCCATCCGATCGACCCACGCATTGCCCGCCTCCGGATCCCCTCGCTCGACCCCGAGCGCCGTGCTGTCGCTGTGGGTCGCCGCGATCACTACGTAGCCGTGGCTAGCCCAGTGATCCAAGATGAGACCGTACTCGTCCTTCGACGAATAGGCGCCGTGAGAAAACACGACGATGGGATAGCGACCGTCGTCGCGCGGAAAGCTCACCCGCACCGGCAGTCGTTTCTGAAGCGCGGGATAGTCCATCAGCAGCTCGGCGGTAACGACCCGATGCGCCCCCGGAGACGCAAAACTGGTCAAGCTGGGAATCGCCCAATCCGGGCTCGGTGGGGGTGGCAGGCTACATCCTGCGCACAACAGCGCTACCAGGAAAACGCGACCCATGTATTGCCCCCCACTGCTCGACCAGGCTCGCACTCTACGGGCAGCCGGGAGGCAAGGGCAACCGAAGCTAGAGGCGCGTTCAGTCGATGGCCGGACGAATGCGGTCGCTAATGCCCGCTAGGTCCTTCAAGAGTTCGAAACGACCGGTGCTGTCCATGCCTTCGGTGGCCTCGACCACTTCGATACGATTGCGGCCGCCTTCTTTCGCCGTATAACAGGCCTGATCGGCGGCGCGTAACATCTGCGAGGCGCTATTGGCGCCCTTTTCCGAGTAAGTGACGCCGATACTGGC
>JAHEKG010000081.1 GCA_024638475.1 Rhodospirillales bacterium
GTGAGCGACTCCACCCCGCGCTATAATCGAGCATCCATTTAGGAGGGTTTATTGATGTCCGTATACGTGATCGGTCGGCTGCGCGCCGAAGACTTTAGCTGGGCCCGTGAATACGGCCCGGTTGCCAAGAAAACAGTCGAAAAACACGGCGGCCGCTACCTCGTCCAGGGCGGGGCCATGGAAAAACTCGAAGGCAAGGAAGACTTGCCCAACGTCATGGTGCTATTGGAGTTTCCGGATACCGCCAGCGTGCACGCCTGGCACGACGATCCCGAATACAAGCCGATGATCAAGTTGCGGCAGGCGAAGTCGGAATTGGAGCTAACGATGGTCGAGGGCCTTTAGTCGTCGGACTCAGGCGTCCAAATAGCGGCGGATTTCAGCCGCGACGCGTTGCGGGTGGCTGACGAAACCCAGCATCGCTAGATCGGGCAGCTCCACGAAATCGGCAGCGGGCATGAGCTGCTGGTGGACAACCCGGGTGGGCTCCGTCATGACTTCGTTGAAGGCCATGAGCAGCGTGGGGTTACGAATCGCGCTGAGGCCCGCATCGGCGTCATAGGAGAAGACGGCGCGCGGGCCCCACTCGCCGCGGGGTCCGGCGCGCATCCGGTCGGTGAAGCCAGCCAGTTGGCGCTGCTGCGTCGCCCGATCTGCGTCTAATGAGATCATGTTCTTGTACATCGCATCGACGTAGTCGGGATCGGTAAAAAATGCGTAGGGCCTGAGAAACTGTGCCTGCATCTTTTGGCGCTGATCCGCGGGGTAGTAGGGCACGCCGCAAAGAATGACACGCCTAAACAATCGCGGCGCCTGCACGACGGCTTCGGTGGTCACGAAGCTGCCCGTGTGGAAGCCGAAGACGTCGATCGGTTTATCGTAACCAAGGTTTGCGACCGCATCTGCGAACGCGGCGCCGAGATCAGCCATGGGTGGCGGCTGCTTCGGTCCGTCCGAGTCGCCGAACCCGGCCGTGTCCGGGCACAGCACCAACCGGTCCGTGGCCAGCACTCGCTGGAGGTCCTCGAAGACACGCCCGGACATCGGGCTTTGGTGGAGCAGCGCCAGCGGCGGACGAGTCGTTGGGCCGTGTGCTGGTGCGGCACTGACAAAGTGCATTTGACCGAACCGGGTGCGGGCATAATGCCGGAAACGGCGGGTTCCGCCCGCCGCAATTCCGGTCTCCGGCGTGACCGCCGTGGCGACCATTGCCGCCTTAGCTGGGGTCCAGTTTGACGGCGTTGGGCCGGGATCGAGAAAGGTGCGGATCGGCGTCGCCAACGCCTCGGGGTGGAGGAACCAGGCGTACCCATCATATTCCGGCAACTCGATCATTGTGCTGTTGTTGATCAGCTTGGCGGCTTCCCGCGTGGGTTGCGCGAGCGTTTCGTTCAAGATGGGCAACAGCACCGGTTGTTCGAGTCGGGGTAGCCGATGTTCGGCGGGGTAGTCGGCGACGGCGGCGAAGCCCAGGTGGCTCCGTGTGCCCGCGAGCAGTCGACTGACGAATAACTCGTGCCGGCGTTCGACGGTTAGGCCGTTGTCCGCCTCCAAGACAGTGGTCCGATAGCTGTTGCCGATGTAATCCGGATCCGTGAAATACGGCCGAGGCTTTGCGTATTGGCCCAGTCGCTCGCGGCGCTCCGCAGCGGAATAGTAGGGGATGCCCGGCATGACCAGCCGGCGGACCAAATCCGGACGCTGGATGGCGAGTTCGCTGGCGACGAAGTTGCCGGTATGAAAGCCGAGGACGTCAACCGGGCCATGACCCTTTGCACCGAAACCCAGTTCGTCCAGAGCAGCGGCTAACGCCGCCCCGTAGGCGTCCATGGAAGCCTTATCCGAGGGGCCGTCCGAGTTCCCGTACCCGGCCGTGTCGGCGCATAACACGAGGCGGTCCCGGGCCATGACGTCCTGAAACTCGTGGTACGAGATGCCGCTGGTCGGGCTTTGGTGCAGGCAAACCAGCGGGGTCTTGAAAGCGACATCGGTTGTTGGGGTGGCCAGGAAAAAGTGCATTTGGCCAAAGGGGCTGCGGGCATAGCCGCGCCAGCGCGCCACGGAGGGGCTCGCGCTCATGACCGGCACGACGCCACTGAGCCACAGGGCGGTTCCGCCAACGAAAAGTTCGCGGCGGTTAAGCTTTAACATGCGCCCTGGGTTTGATGAGAAACGCGCAGAGCAACGCGATGGCCAACAACACGGAGACGATGATAAACGACAGCTGGTAGTTACCCGTCCTGTCGTAGCCGAGGCCCATCACATAGGGCCCGATGGCACCGGCCGTCGTCTCGAACACGACGAGGGTACCGAAGATTTTTCCCAAGGAAGCCAGGCCGAACATTTTCGAAGGCAGTAATTGGATCATCGTGTACAGCGCGCCCCAACCGAGACCGAACAGGGTGATGCCGTACCACACTAGGGTCGTGCTCATTTGAGTCAACGTCAGCGCGCCGGCCAGCATGGTGACCAGACAGCCGACTAGCACGGGTTTGGGTCCGACTCGATCGGCGATCACGCCGCCAATCAGTTTGGTGATAATGGCGACGATGAACAGAATCGTCAGGCTATCGTCGGCCCGCTCCAGGGGCAGGCCTAAGTCCCGCTGCATGTGCAGGACGAAATTCGTCGTCGAGCCCATGAGGGAGAAAAAGGTCGTGAAAGCGATAATGCCGAGAAGCCAAAATCGCATACTGCTCAGCGCCTCCCAATAGCTCGCGCTGACGTCACCCTCTGTCGTCGTGTCGACGCTGTCGTTAGCGGTGGTGCTGCTGGTGGCGGTGGTTTTCGGCAACATGGCCACCAGGGGCAACAGTGCCAGGGGCATGAGTGCCAGTAGGGTCAGCGCGGTCCGCCAGCCGAACTCGCCGAGCAACTCGGAGTTGAGCTGTGGCAGCAACGCGTTGCCCAGACTAGACCCGGAGACCAAGAACCCTAATGCCCGTCCACGCCAGGGCCCGAACCAGCGAGACACCAGGATGACACAGACCATTAGCCCGCAGCCCTTTAATGCAGCGCCGACACCGATGTAAATAATATACAAATCGCTGAGCGAGCTGATCTTCGAATAGAAGAATAGGCAGGCGGACAACACCACCAAGCCGAAAACCATCAACGGTTTGACACCAATGCGGTCGACCAGATAACCCGCCAACGGGGCAAGGATTGCGGCCAGGGTGTACAAGATCGTTTCGCGGAACTTGAGCTGGGAAACGCTCATTCCCAACTCGTCCAGAATAGACGAATCGAATACGGTCATGCCGGCGAAGGTGAGGCCGTTGCTTACCATGAGCACCAAGGAGGCGACCAGCAACACGTAAATTTGTTTTACGGGTATGGGTTTGGTGCTAGCGGTGGTGTCGGCGGTGACCATGAACGCACCACCTTACCTGCCCGGGACAGCGCGTGCCAGTGGCCTCGGCCAGGACACACCTGTGGGCGCAACTCATTGATTGTAAGGGGGGCACGCTGCGCGCCAACCACGCGTCGAGCTAGAAACTACGCACGAGGGCGCGCATGCTCTCGCGGGCCTTCGGGTCGGGCAGGCGGCCGATACCACCGCCCAAGTTGTCGATCGCGTGGTCGGGATTGGCAGTTTCCGTAATGACACAATTCACTGCCGGGTTTCCCAGAATGAATTTTAGTGAGAATTGCGCCCAGCTATGGCAGTCGAAGTCGCTCGCCCATGCGGGCAGCGCTCGGCCTCGAACCATCTGAAAGTAGTCCCCATTGACGAACGGCCGGTTGGTGACGACCGCGACGTCCTTGTCCACGGCCATGGGTAACAACCGTTCCTCGGCTTCCGGTTCCAGGATGGAATAGTTGATTTGTATGAAGTCTACGCTGCCGTTCGCCATCAATTTCATGATTGCCGGGAAAAATGAAATGCGCGCCTTGCCCACCCCGATATAGCGGCAAAGGCCCTGCTGTTGCCAGCGCCGCAGGTTGTTCCATCGTCGATCCAGCTCGTCGAAATTGGATAGCGTGAGCAGGTCCAGGGGCTGGCCGCCTCTAAGTTGCCTCAATGCCGCAATATCGCGTTCGTCTTGATCGACGTCTAGACCATCCACATAGGCAGCCAGAAAGATTGGCATACCGTCCGGGGTTGCCCTCAGAACGTTGAAACGGCTGATAGCGCGGGTATCGACGAAAGAGCCGCCGTGTTCCGCGAGTAAGGATAACAACCGCCGGGTCGTCTCCATGTCCGACGACTTGAACGCCGCGGAATTGCCCAGGCCGATGACGCCGAGCGGTTCGCCCGTGGAGGGTATCCGGCGGGTCGAGAGTTGCCTCGCGGCACCAAGGCTCGGTAGCGATGCCGCGGCTAAGGCGCCGCCCGCCGCCCCAAGTATCTCGCGGCGACTGATCATGGACGCTGCGCGTTTGGGGCTACGGCAGCTGCCATTACTCCCCCTTGACTTTGACGTAGCTACCCGGCGCATCTTCGATGACGGCCAATTCGCCGTCACCCGGTACCCGGGCGGGTACTTCGCCACCGGACAGCGGCGCCAGCCAGCTATCCCAATCGTGCCACCAAGATCCCGGGTGGGATTCGGCGCCGGCGAGCCACTCATCCAGGTTGTCGGGCTGGGCTTCGTTCATCCAATAGTTGTACTTATTGGCCGAAGGCGGGTTGATCACGCCCGCAATATGACCCGATCCCGCCAGCATAAACCGTACCGGCCCCGAGAAAATATTCTTGGACTTGAACACGGAAGGATACGGGGCGATGTGGTCTTCTTTTGCGGCCTGCAAATAGACGGGAATAGTTACTTTCGTCAGGTCGATGGGTACATCCTTCAGCGTGATGCCACCCGGCTTTGCCAAGTTGTTGTGTAAATAGCATTCGCGAAGGTAATACATGTGCACGTGACGCGGCATGCGGGTGGCATCGGCATTCCAATAGAGTAGGTCGAATTGCATCGGGTCCTTACCCAATAGGTAGTTGTTGACATAGAACGACCAGATCAAGTCGTTGGAGCGCAACATGTTGAAGGCGGTCGCCATGGCCCCGGCCTCGAGGTAGCCTGTGTCTTGCATTTGCTCGTCGAGACCCGCGAGCTGATCTTCGTCGATAAAGACCTTGAGGTCGCCGGCTTCCGAGAAGTCGGTCTGCGCGGCGAAAAACGTGACCGCTTTCACCCGCGAATCGTTTTGGGCGGCCATGTAGGCTAGCGCTGCACTGGTGAGGGTGCCGCCAATACAATAGCCGATCATGCTCACCTCGGCCTCGCCCGTTGCCCATTCGATGGCATTCAGTGGATCGAGAATTCCCTCTTGCAGATAGTCATCCATGGTTTTTTCGGCCAGTCGAGCGTCGGGGTTCGCCCAGGAGACCACGAATACCGTATAGCCTTGATCCAGCGCCCAGCGAATGAAGGAATTCTTGGGTTGCAGGTCGAGGATGTAGTACTTATTGATCCAGGGCGGAATGATCAACAGCGGCCGGCGATGAACTTTGTCGGTGGTTGGTTCGTACTGAATAAGCTGCACGAGATCGTTTTGGTATACGATCTTGCCCGGGGTCGTCGCGATATTTCGCCCAAGCTCATAGGCATGCGGATCGGTTTGGGTAATTTTTAGTTGTCCGTCACCGGCCTCGAGATCCCGTTTCAAGTTCTCGGCCCCGCGCACCAGGTTTTGTCCGCCGCTCTCGATCGTCTCCTTGATCACCTCGGGGTTGGTGAATAGGAAATTACTCGGCGACAGGGCATTGACCATTTGCTCGGTGTGAAACTTGACCTTGTGGGCGTCCGCTTCACTCAACCCTTCGATATCCGTCATCGTCTTGATCAGCCAACGACTGGTGATCAGGTAGGATTGGCGAATAAAATCGAAGATGGGATTTTGGTCCCACTCGACGGCTTTAAAACGGCGATCGCTGCGCTCTGCGTTGGCGACGGACTCCGCCTGTGCGCCCAATACCTTTTGCGTTGCTTGCTGCCACAGCGCCAGATGCTCCTGCCAAAGCTGCATATTGGCCTGGATTAACTTGTCCGGGTTGGCGACGAGTTGCTGAGCGCCCCTGGTGAACGACTCAGAGACGTTAAGCGGGTCCAGTAGCCGCGTCATGGTTTCCTGCGGCGAGGTCATGAGCTTGGTCAGTAGCTCCTGATTCTTGGCCGCGATCTTCAAGAATTCCTGGGCTAGATTCTCGCTCCCAGAACCCTCGTTCGAGGACTGTTCGTCCATTATCCGGTTACTCCGTATCGTCCTTGTTGCCGGGCTTGGCGCCCAATAAAGCCTCTTGCATTGTCTGCCAAGCCTTCATGTTATTAGCTGCCAGTTCCTGCATCGCGGCCATCGGCGTTGCGGTCATGGCGGCGCGCATTTGTTCTTGGAATTGGTTCTGCTGTGTCGTAAACGTCTGGAAACTCTTAAGTAAGTATTCCGCCATTAGGTTTTGCATCGGACCACCGTAGATTCGGATAATGCCCGTTAATAGCTGCGCATCGAGTACTGGTTTACCCGCCTGTTCCTGTTCGGCGACGATTTGTAGCAATAGGTTGCGGGTGAGATCCTCGCCGCTCGTGTCGTCGATGATTCGAACGTCATGCCCGTCAATGATGAGTTGGCGAATACCCTCTAGAGTGATATGTCGACTGGCCTCGGTATCGTACAGACGCCGATTTGCATACTTCTTGATTACCCGCGGTTCGCCCATCACAAGGTCCATGGTCCTGGCCGACCATTCTAGCCTGCCAGACGCAATAAAGCAGAGGCCGACGCTGCCGGCCTCTGCCTTTTTTACAAAAAGCGCCTTACCTAGGCGGCTTTCTTGGCCGCTTCCTTTGCCGGCTCGATGATATCGGCGTTGACCAGCTGCGTGGTCGTGTCCTGGATCGTTTTACCAATGGCCACGTACTCTTCGGCACGGGCGGTCATCACCTCGGCGAAAGCCTTGGAGGACTCGACTTGGCGCTCGAACAGGGCCTTAGGCTCGGTCACGTCCAAGGGCAGCTTGGCTTGGGCTACGGCGAACTCGAGGATATCGCCCCAAACGGCATAGTTCTGGCGGGCAATCTCTTCGAAAGCGTTCACAGCAATGTTGCCGAACTTGCGGGCAGGCTCGAAACCTTTGGCTTGCAGTTCGGTGAGTTTTTCGACGTTATCGGTAAAGGTCGTCATGGTTTATCTCCTGGAAATGCCCCAGTCCGGGGCGGCTTCAATTTTTTGCACTGCGCAATAATACCTGATTTGTCTTGCAGTGCAAGACAAATAGAAGATATTTACAAATAGTCATTAAAAACAATTATTTGTATTAAAAATATTGAACTATAAGGTAACGCGACGCAGTAAATCGCGCCAATATTGACGCCAGAGGACGCATTGCAGCAGGGGTAGGGGGCGGTATGGTGGGGCTTGGCGACCCGGGGCGGCGGGGCGCCGTCAACTATTTAACATAAGGACTAGGCGGATGCTTGGGGGTTCGTCAGCAGTTGGTTGCTGTCCCGCCAGCGGTACACCAGCGTCAACGCCGTTATTTTCATGAACAAGGCGTAGACGAAACAAAACACCGCGAGCTCCGGGCGTTTCAAGATGCTGAATGCCACGAGTACGGCTAGGCTCAGGTTCTGGACGCCAACCTCAAAAGTCACCGTGCGGGTTTGCAGCACCGTGAGTTTCGCGAGTTTCGATATCCCGTAGCCGGCCGCCAAGCCGATGACATTGAGGCTGATCGCCAATACTGCGGTGCTAAGCAAATGTTCCTTTAACGTCTCCAATGTCGACAAGGTAATGCCCACTATAATCAGAATAAGGAAGAACAATGAGACCTTGCGTGCGATTTCGGCGGCACGCCCGCGGTATTGGGGCCAGCGATACATCAAGGCCATGCCGATGCCGATGGGTAGGGCGGTGACGGTGACCAAGCGCTGCATGATGCCCATGACGGGAAGCCCGGTGACCTCCGCGTCACTGGCGTAAAAATAGTCCATGCTGAATACCGTGATCAGCGGAATGGTAACGATCGTCACGATGCTGGTGATCGCCGTGAGCGTGACGGACAGGCCGACGTCACCGCGGCTGACGAACACGTAGCCGTTGGAGGTCACTCCGCCGGGGCAGGCGGCGAGCAGCATCGCCCCGACGGCAAGGTCGGGTGGTGCACCGAGCAGATGCACGAGGAGGAAGGCCACAGCCGGCAATAGCACGAGTTGTCCGGCGAGGCCGACAAGAACCGGTTTTGGCTGTAGAAACAGGCGCTTGAAGTCTTCTATACGCAGCGTCAGGCCCATGCCTAACATCAGAATGAATAAGACGACCGGAATGACCCGGTCGAAGATGACTTCGAGAGTTTCCAAAACTGGAGGTCCTGCGAGGCGCTAGGCCCCTTTTTAATGGATATGGCCAGGTTTTGCCAGTCGCCCACGAAACGAATCGTTGCAAACCGTTACGTTTATTCCTGCCGCTCGATAACCGCTAGGCGGTAGAATCCACGCTCAGTGTGTGGCTGGACGAATCCGCTTTGACATTGCCCGTTAAGAAATTGGCCCCCCTCGGGATATTGCTGCTCGCAGCGCTGGTAGCGTTCATTATCAAGAGCAATCCCCCGGAGGCTCAAACCCGCCGGCCCAATTTGGGCCCGCAGCTCACCGTGGAAACGGTCCCCGTTTCGCCCACCGCCTACCAGATCATGGTGCCCACCTACGGGATCGTTCGCCCGCGGCGTCAGACAACGCTCGTCTCCCAAGTGTCCGGTCAAATCGTAGAGACCTCCGACAGCTTTGACGAGGGGCGGTTTTTTTCCAAGGGCGACGTGTTGTTGCGGATCGACCCCCGAGATTACGAGGCCGATGTTCAAATCGCGGCGGCGACATTAGCGGATGCCGAGCAACAGCTCGCCGAAGAGCAAGCCCGGGCCGAGCAGGCCAGGATTGATTGGAACCGTTTGGGCAACGAGGGCGATGCACCCTCGTTGGTATTACGCCAGCCCCAAATGGCCGCCGCCGAGGCGCGGGTTTCTTCCGCCCAGGCCGGGTTGACCAAAGCAAAACTAGATTTGGAACGCACCGCGATTCGCGCGCCCTACGACGGCCGCGTGCTGAGTCAGTTGGTGGAGATCGGCCAGGTCGTATCGGTCAACACCCAGCTTGCCGAGGTTTTCTCCGTTGACCTGGCCGAAGTTCGGTTACCCATCAAGAACAATGATCTGCGTTTCGTAGATTTGCCCGATCAGCGCGGGGGGGTGGCTATTCCCGCGCGGGTCTATTCCGAGTTAGTGGGCGCTAACGTCTGGGAAGCGCAAGTCGTCCGTACGGAAGGTGCGATTGACGATACGGCCCGCCAGCTGCACGTCATCGCCGAAATCCCCGATCCTTTCCGAGCGAACGAAAAACATCGCGTGCCGCTGAAGGTCGGTGAATACGTGACGGCCGAGATCGCGGGCCGTGAACTCGAAGACGTGATCATGATTCCCACCAGCGCCATCTATCAGGGGAGCTACGCTTATGTCGTTGACGAGGGCTTGCTGCAACGGCGCGAGCTCAAGATTGATTGGAGCAATAACAAAGAGGCGATAATCGCGTCCGGCATCAACTCGGGGGATGAACTAGTCATCACCTTGCTGGGACAAGTAACCTCGGGGGTGCCGGTTCGTATCAAGGGCGACGAACCCGTGCGCCAATCGCGCGCCGAACAACCCTAGCCAGCCCCTAAGATGCGGCGAGTTGCCCTAACCTGCGAGCCTGGCGGTTCAAGAAACGTCTAATATCATCGGCAATCATCATATTGGCGGGGACCAGAAACAGCGTGATGACCGTGGCGAAGATGATACCGAAAGCCAGCGAAATGCCCATCGGGATAATGAACTGTGCGGATTGAGATCTTTCGACTAACAGCGGCGCCAGCCCGAAGAAAGTAGTCAGGGAGGTCAACATCACTGGACGGAAGCGTGCCACCCCGGCGCTGCTGATGGCGCTCGCCAACGGTTCTCCGGCACCTCTCGTTTTCTTATTCACGAAGTCGACCAGCACCAGGCTGTCGTTGATGACCACGCCGAGCAACGCCATCAATCCAAGGATGCTCATGAGCGATAGTCCGTAACCCATGATCCAGTGACCGATCACGGCGCCGATGATGCCGAACGGAATAATGGACATGACCAGCAGCGGTTGAAAGTAAGACTTGAGCGGTAGCGCCAGTAGGCAATAGATGGCGAACAGCACAATGACTAGGCCCACGCTAAGACTCGCGAAGGATTCGCGTTGCTGGCGGGATTCTCCTTCCAGGGTGTACGTAATCCCTGAGTAGGCCGACAACAGTTCGTCCAATTCCGCCGTCAGTTGGGCTTGCAGGGCGGTCGCATTTACCCGGTCTTTGTCGATCTCGGCCCTGATGTTGAGCGTGCGATTCAGATCGATGCGGGTGATTTTTGACGGTCCGCGGGCAGGTTTCAGGGTCGCGACATTGCTGAGCGGCACTACGCGGCCATCGGGCGCGGTGATCAGCATCTTCCCCAGGGTGTCCAAGGTCTCGCGTTCGCCGGCCGAGAACCGCACCAATACGCGGATATCGTCTCTACCCCGCTGAATCCGCTGTGCTTGCAATCCTTTGAAAGCACCGCCCACCTGTTTGACGATTTCGCTGCGCGACAAGCCCAGCAAGTGCCCTTGCGGCGTCAGTTCCACCACCAACTCTTCCTTGCCATCGGACTGCGTGTCCTCGATCTCATAGACCCCCTCGTAGGCGGCGAGGAGCGCTTTGATTCGGTCGCCCACTTGCTGCAACGACGCCAGTGAGTTGCCCAGCAGTTGAATGTCGATCGGACTGCCGGCCCGCATCATGCCGGACCGGAAGGTCAAGCTTTCGGCGCCCGGGACCTCGCCGATGGCCTTGCGCCATTCCGAAACCAACCCGGCCATGGTGACATCTTCGGCCCGCTCCGAACGCGGGGTGATCTCGAATTGCACCCGCCCCGCGTTGGGCGCGGTACTGCGGCCGGATACCCCGCTGACCGCAAGGATATTGAGAATCGCGCTCTTGCCCGTCTCGGCATCGGTGTAGCGAGCCTGGAGATCTTCGGCCGCGCTCACAATCTGCTGGATGTACTGGTCCGTTACCCGGAACGGCGTACCCGCGGGCATTTGCAGATTAGCGGTCGCGGTTTCTCCCTCGATGTTGGGAAAGAATATGAACCGCGTCCAACCGCTCGTCACGAGAGCAACCATGAGGATCAGGCCGCCGACGAATGTCGCCAGTGTGGCGTATCGATACTCGATGGTCCGCTCGACTAACGGCCGATAGTATTTCAGGATCAGCCGTTCGAAATTGTCTGCGAAATTCTGCTGCCAACGAACGAAGCCGCGCTCCGGATTATCTTTGCGGATTTCGATGTGTTTGAGATGAGCCGGTAACACCAGCTTCGATTCGATCAACGAGAACAGTAGCACCGGGATGACTACCATCGGAATCGCGCTAAAGAAGTTGCCCATCATGCCTTCGACGAAAGCGATGGGCAGGAAGGCGGCGATCGTGGTGAGCACGCCGAAGGTAACGGGAACGGCCACCTCTTTGGTGCCGTTAATCGCGGCAGTTAAACCCGGTTCACCGCGCCGCAGGTGCGTATAGACATTTTCTCCCGTGACAATCGCATCGTCGACGACAATCCCCAGGACGATGATGAAACCAAATGCGCTCATGACGTTGAGGCTAATATCGAAGACGACCATGGTGGCGAAGGCGCCGAGGAAGCTCATGGGGATGCCGAGAAACACCCAAAAGGCCACCGACGGGCGGAGGAAGATAGCGAGCAAACCAATCACCAGCAATGCGCCTTGCAACGCGTTTCGAATCAATATGCTGAGGCGATCGCGAAGGACGACCGAGTCATCGTCCCAATAGCTGAGCTCCATCCCGGCGGGCAGCGTGCCTTGCCGATCGTCGACGTACTTACGGACTTTTTTGGCGACGTCGATGGCACTCTGTTCGCCCGTGCGGCGGACGCCGAGGAAAACCGCGTTCTTGCCGTTGAAGCGGGTGCGAATGGAGCCTTCCTCGAAGCCATCGATGACATTGGCAACATCGCCGAGACGGATGATGGAGCCGTCGGCGTTGGTCTTGACGACGATGTCGGCGAATTCGTCGCCCCGGTAGGCTTGGCCCTTGGAGCGAATCAAGACGTCGCCGCCGTCGGTACGGACGTTGCCGCCCGAAAGATCCACCGAGCTATCGCGAATGGCGTTGGAAAGATCGTTGAGGGTCAGCCCGTATTCTCGTAACCGGTCCTCGGAGGCCTCGACCGCAATTTCGTAGTTGCGAACGGACTCCAGGTCCACCAGCGTAATGCCCTCCAAACGCAAGACGTCGTTACGGATCTGTTCCGCGAAGGCGATGAGTTCTTCGTCTCATTGCGGCCCGGCCAGGACCATTTCAATGACGTCGAATTGCCACGCGTTGAGGCGGATGATCGGCCGCTCCGTATCGGCAGG
>JAHEKG010000344.1 GCA_024638475.1 Rhodospirillales bacterium
AGTATGGTTTCGCCCGAGTTGTTCATCGCGGCGGCCGAGCGCTACGGCATTACACCCAGTATTGACCGTTGGGTTATCAGCAATGCTTTCCGCTGGCTCGTGTCCGAGGCGGACGAACGAGAACGCTTGGCTTTGTGCTCCATTAATTTGTCTGGACAAAGTTTGGGGGACGAGAAATTCTTGCCCTTCGTGAGCCAGCAGTTCAAGAGTAGCGGCCTTGACGCGACCAAGATTTGTTTCGAGATTACCGAAACGGCGGCGATCGCTAGCTATTCGCAAGCCAACCGCTTTATTAATTCGCTCAAGGAACTCGGTTGCAAGTTCGCTCTCGACGATTTCGGTACGGGCCTGTCATCGTTCGGCTATTTGAAACACTTTCCCGTTGATTTTCTCAAGATCGATGGCAGTTTTGTAAAGGAAATGCTCCACGACCCCATTGACAGGGAGATGGTTAGATCGATTAACGAGATCGGCCATCTAACCGGCAAGAAGACGATCGGCGAATTCGCCGAGAACGAAGAAATCATCACGATGTTGCGGGGCATCGGGGTCGATTACGCGCAGGGCTACGGCGTGTCCGAACCGAAACGCGTGCTCCAAGCCGTCGCCTAGTTCGCACCCGATCGTAGCAGCACCGTTCCTGGGCCAGCTAGGCGTATACCTTTCTCATGGGATGGCTCCCTTCGGTCCGCTTTATTCCCATGAGAAAGGTATACGCCTAGCTGGCCCAGAAAACGTCACAGCCGCAGGGACCTTCAGCAAGAGGCATGAGGTCGATTCCGTCCACCCGTGAGTTGGGTTGCCTGTGGGTATCCCCTTGGAGGGAATAAAGCGGACCGCAGGGAGCCATCCCTCCAAGGGGATGCCCACAGGCAACCCGGATTCGCTGGCGCTTTTAGGTGCCGAGGAAACGCATCGATAGGTCGGCGGCGTGCACGTTTTTGGTGAGCCTTCCCACGGAAACGTAATCGACGCCGGTGGCGGCGATGTCCGCAACGGTAGTCAAATCAACGTCGCCGGATGCCTCCAGTTTTAGGTCTGGGCGGCCGCTGCGGTTGCGGTGCTCAACGGCTGCGGATAGCGCCGGTAACGTGAAATTGTCCAGTAGCACCCTATCCGCGGATGTCGTCAGTGCCTCATCGAGTTGCTCGAGATTCTCGACCTCCACTTCAATCATCAGCTGCGGCTGTTGTTCGCGCGCAGCCGCCACCGCCGTCGCCAAACTACCGGCGGTGGCGATATGGTTCTCTTTGATGAGCACGGCGTCAAACAACCCCATGCGGTGATTTTCGCCACCACCACAGCGCACAGCGTATTTCTGGGCGTGGCGGAGGCCGGGGAGGGTTTTTCGAGTGTCAAGAATGCGGGTGCGTGTGTTTGCCACGGCATCGACATAGCGCCGGGTTTCGGTAGCCGTGCCCGACAGCAGTTGCAGAAAGTTCAACGCGGTCCGTTCCCCGGTGAGGATGTTGCGGGCATTACCTTCGAGTGTGCAGATCAACTCGTCTAATGCGATGCGATCGCCGTCTCGATAATGCCAATGAACTTGTATCTGGGGGTCAAGCTGCGTGAAGACCGCGTCGAACCAGGCTACGCCGGCCAGCACAATATCGCCCCGGCTGACGACACGGGCTTCTGCCAGCCGAGAAGCGGGAATGAGTTGCGCCGTAACGTCCCCGTCGCCCACATCCTCCGCAAGCGCCCGCGAAACGTCGGCTGTGACTGTTGCCGGTTTCAAGACCGCTCCTTGGCCTCGTGGTCTAGCCGGGGCTGCGGCTTCGGCCGCCCCGGCCGGAACCGTCTACATGAAGAAGCCGTGATGGGCCCCTACCATGCTCATCATCATGGGAATCGACAACATGGTATTGGTGCGCGAAGCCAGAAACGCGACGCGTTTGCCCCGGTTGATTTCATCCGCGGTCGCCTCGACCATGCCGAGCACTTTCTTCTGGTTTGGCCAGATGAGAATCCACACGTTAAATAGCATGATGGTACCCAACCATGCACCAATACCGATGGTTAGCTGATAGCCGTTCACGGGATCGTCTAGCAGGCCGAGTGCGAACGAGCCAATGAGATCGTTGTTGATCATCAGAAAGGCCGCTCCCGAAAGCCACGTTAGCACTGCGCCCCAGCGGAACCAGACTAAGGCGCGCGGCGCCACGTATTTGGAGATACCTGCGCCGCCAGGACCCCCCTGGTCCGCAGCGGCCTCTGCCAGCGCGGGGACTTGCACGAAGTTGAAATAGTAGAGCAGTCCTATCCAGGTGATACCGGCCGCCACGTGGGTCCAAATAATGACCGCGCCATGGGTGCTCAGGACGTTGCCCATCGTGATTGCAGCAATCGCGATGGAAATGACCAAACCGGCGATGAGTGTTCCCTTGATAGTATCTAATGGGTTCATTGGAACCCCCCCTTTCTTGAATGCGCGGAAATCGCGTGTTTTTTTGATGTTTTCGTTATTAGGTGCGTCACAATAGGACGACCCTTACTCCGCCTGGAAGAATAGTAGCCGGTTGCCCATAATTCAATGATTTCTGGCCTCGGGAGAGGTTGACAAGCCCGCTATGACCGTGTATCCACCCGCTTCCCCGTGTGTAAATATATGTACCTTGGACGATCAGCGAGTCTGTTTGGGATGTCGACGGACTTTGCCCGAAATTGTTGCGTGGACTAGCTTGTCCGCCGAGGAACAATGGCGCATTGTTGAGGATCTAAGGACTCGCGGCACCGATTATTCGCCGGCGCCACCGATCGAGGGATGACCAGGAGATTCGGAAGTGGAAGTTAATGAACGAATAAAAGAGCAGCTGGGCAGTTTCCCTGTGCTCTTATATATGAAAGGTACACCCGATTTCCCCCAGTGTGGGTTTTCGGCGCAAACGGTCGGCGCGCTAAAGGCGCTCGGCACCCGCTTCGCCTTCGTGAATATCCTTGAGGATCCGGAGCTGCGGGAGGGGCTGAAAGTGTATTCCAATTGGCCGACTTTCCCGCAGCTGTATATCAATGGCGAACTCATTGGCGGCTCGGACATCGCCATAGAAATGTACGAGTCCG
>JAHEKG010000345.1 GCA_024638475.1 Rhodospirillales bacterium
CCTTCGGGGCCGGGTTGGTGACCCGCGGCCATGGCCGAGGCGCTACGAATCGAGCTAATACGGATGGCCTGGACTTCAGCCTCGAACGCACCCAACCGATCGAGGACAAACGGATCGCCTTCAAGCCCCTTGTCGATGACTAGGCCGGCCAGCCGATCCAGCGCCTGACGCGCCCATACCTGCAAGCTAAACGCGACTGAACTGCGTTCCACACCTAGGGTCGTCAGCGCAACCCGCCAGCCTTGGTGGAGTTCTCCCAGGATACTCTCGTCCTCGACCACGACATCTTCGATAAACATTTCGTTAAACTCGCTGTCGCCATTGATCATGCGCAGAGGGCGGACGTCGAAAGCTTCAGTATCGGCCAAAAAATAGGTAATCCCGTGATGCTTTGGGGCGGAGGGTTCCGTCCGCGCCAGTAGCATGCACTTGTTGGCTAGATGACCGGAAGAGGTCCAAACCTTTTGGCCGTTGATACGCCAACCATCCTGGACGCGATCGGCGCGGGTACGTAACCCGGCTAGATCGGACCCGCTACCCGGCTCGCTAAATCCCTGGCACCAGATGTCTTCCGCAGAGAGGATGCGCGGTAAGTAATGTTCCTTCTGTGCTTCGGTACCGTGGACGATGATGGTGGGCCCGGCTAACAATATGCCAAGCAGGTTGATCGGTTGTGGCGCGTTGCGCAGCATGCACTCTTCGTTGAAGATGGCCTCGTGTAGCGGCGGCAGGCCTTGCCCACCGTATTCACGCGGCCAGGCAATACCAAGCCAACCTTCTCTGTGCAGTAGTGCTTGCCACGCACGCGATTGCTTTTCGCGCGCCGCCTGATCCCCGGTCGGTGGGAAATCGCCGACCACGGAATCAAGCCAGTCGGCTACCCGTGCGCGAAAGTCCGCTTGTTCCGGTGTGTCACTAAAGTCCATGTTTACTTGGACTCCAAACTAACGCCGAAGGTCGCGAGCATGATTTCTAGCTCGTCCATGCCGGTGCGTGGGACGGTAAAGTTGTCTGTGGCCATGATGTCATCCATCGATTCGGCAAGTTGTTCGATGCTGCACACGTCTCCTCCGCTGTACCAACCCGGAGTCAGACCCAGGAACACCCGCGCAAAGCGGCCCCCACCGGCGGAAAAGATTTCGCTCGTAATATCGCAGTGCTTTGAGCACAGATAGGCGACCAGCGGCGCAACGTGGTCCGGATGAAGCTTCTCGCTCAAGTCGCCCAACAGTTGCTCGGTCATGCGCGTGTGCGCACTCGGTGCCACGCAGTTGATGTTGATCCCATGACTGGCTCCCTCGGCGGTCAAGACGCGCATCAGGCCAATCAACCCAGTCTTTGCTGCACCATAGTTGGCCTGGCCGAAGTTGCCGAATACGCCGGATGCGGACGTGGTAAATACCATGCGGCCATAACGCTGCTGTTTCATTAGTTTGAATGCCGGCTGGCCGACGAAGAAGGCCCCCTTCAAGTGTACGTCTAGCACCACCTCGATATCTTCCGCAGATAGTTTAGGAAAACTCTTGTCGCGCAGAATCCCCGCGTTGTGTATCAGGGCGTCGATGCGGCCGTACTGCTCCATGGCCGTGGCCACGATGGCCTCGCCTCCGGCCGCGTTCGCCACAGAGTCGTAGTTGGCGACGGCTTCTCCCCCCGCAGCTCGAATCTCTGCGACGACGCTATCCGCCGGGCCCGGGTCCTTGCCGGTGCCATGGACATCGGCGCCAGGATCGTTGACTACGACGCTAGCCCCCCGGGTTGCCAATAGCTGAGCGTAGCTTCTACCCAGGCCACCACCCGCGCCGGTGACGATGATTACCTGATCGTCGAAACGTATGTTGTCGTGAGTGCTCATAGGTTATCTCGGTTAGATCTGCCGGGCTCTGCCTTGCCAATATCGATCACGCACCTTTTGTTTGTAGAGTTTTCCCGATGGGTCGCGTGGTAACTCGTCAATAAAATCGATACTCCTGGGACAGTTGATATGCGATAGATTGCGGCGACAATGTTCAATTAGGTCCTTGCCAAGCTGTTCGTTGGGTTCGTAATTGGCGTTGGCGATAACCACTGCTTTTACCTGCTCGCCGAATTCTTCATCAGGTATGCCCACGACGGCGACATCTTGTACGGCTGGGTGCTCCAACAGATGCGCTTCGATCGCTGCTGGATAGATATTGACCCCTCCGGAGATAATAGTCTCCGCGGCGCGGCCGGAGAGAAAAAGAAAACCGTCGTCGTCCAGGTAGCCGATGTCGCCGACGCAGACCAGCTTACCGCGGCTGGCCTTGGCGGTTTTTTCTGGGTCTTTGTGGTACTCGAACTCATCGTCGCCTTGTTGCATGTAGATCCAACCGGGTTGTCCCGTGGGTACGGGTTGACCGTCATCGTCGAGAATTTCCAGACGAGTGATGGCGAAGGGGCGCCCAACCGTGCCCGGTTTAGCCAGCCATTCTTGCGGGGTCACGGAGGTGCCGCCCACTTCCGACGAGCCATAGTACTCGTGAATGACGGGCCCCAGCCAATCCATCATCCGCTGCTTTACGTGCACCGGTGTCGGTACGGCCCCATGTATGACATGGCTGAGAGAACTGATGTCGTAGCGTGTCTTGACGTTATCCGGAAGCGACAACAGCCGATGAAAGTGAGTGGCCACCATGTGCGTACTCGTAATGCGATAACGGTCGATTAACTTCAGCGCGGTTTCTGGATCCCAATTATCCATGAGGACCAATGTCTGCCCAGAATGCAGGGCGCTGAGTGCCAGGTTCACGACAGCGCTGTGGTAGAGCGGGGAGTTGACGAGGTGCGCCCCGGGGCCAACCTCGACGCCGAATAGTTTCAGTAACCAAATGTGTTCATTCGCGCCCGCATCGCCATCCAGATCGGGGAGCGGGCGCAACACACCCTTTGGACGACCCGTCGTGCCCGAGGTATAGAACATGATCGAGCCGGCGCGGGTATGGGTTGGGCGATGGGGGCTGCAGCGTTCGCGCCATGGGCCCATGGACACGAAACCATCGGCTTCGCCGTTACTAAGC
>JAHEKG010000082.1:0-2650 GCA_024638475.1 Rhodospirillales bacterium
GATGGCTTTTGATGAGCAGGGTCAGGCGGACACAGTTGAACGAAAGGTCGAAATTTGTCGTCGCTGCTACGGCATTTTGGTCGATCAAGTGGGCTTTGCGCCAGAGGACATCATCTTTGACCCGAACATCTTCGCGGTCGCCACCGGCATCGAGGAGCACAACGACTACGGCCTTGCATTCATCGATGCAACTCGGCGCATCAAGCAGGAATTACCCGGGGCGTTGGTCAGTGGGGGAGTGAGTAACGTTTCGTTCGCGTTTCGGGGTAACAATCCCCTGCGTGAAGCCATGCACTCGGCATTCCTCTACCACGCTATCCAGGCGGGTATGGATATGGGTATCGTCAACGCAGGGCAGCTCGCGGTTTACGATGAAATACCAGCTGCACAGCGTGAATTGGTGGAAGATGTGATCCTTAACCGGCGTGACGATGCAACCGAAAGGCTCGTCGATCAGGCCGGTGCCTTCAAGGGGGGGTCCGGCAAACGACGCGATACGGCTGACCTCACATGGCGTGAACTGCCGGTAAACGAACGCCTTAGTCATGCTCTCGTTAAAGGGCTTGATGCCTATGTGGTCGAGGATACCGAGGAGGCCCGCCTTCAATGCGCCCGGCCGCTGGACGTTATCGAAGGGCCTTTGATGGACGGCATGAATGTCGTTGGCGATCTGTTCGGTGCCGGGAAGATGTTCTTGCCGCAGGTGGTTAAGTCCGCACGGGTCATGAAAAAAGCGGTCGCTCATTTGATTCCGTTTATCGAGGCGGAGAAGGGCGAGGGTGTTCGCTCCAAGGGCCGAATCGTAATGGCGACCGTCAAGGGCGACGTGCATGACATCGGCAAGAATATCGTTGGCGTAGTGTTGGGATGCAATAATTTTGAGGTTGAGGATCTCGGCGTGATGGTGCCCGCGCAGAAGATTCTTGACCGAGCCCGGGAAATTGGCGCGGATATGATTGGGCTTTCGGGTCTCATCACCCCTTCCCTGGATGAAATGGTCCACGTAGCGCGGGAAATGCAGCGCCAGAACTTTGACATTCCACTACTGATTGGGGGCGCGACCACATCCCCTGCTCACACGAGCGTCAAGATCGAGCCTAACTACGCGGGTCCGGTGACCTACGTTAAGGACGCGTCGCGAGCCGTGGGGGTAGCGCAGACGTTCATGGGCACGGAAAGTCGCCACGCTTTCGTTAGCGAGTTAGCGGCGGAGCATGAGCGCCGCCGTCAACGGCACGCGGGCAAACAAGTCAAAGCACCCCAACTGGATCTTGCTGCGGCGCGCGCAAATAAAGCTGTAATCGATTGGCGTGGCTACACGCCACCCGTGCCGAAGCGACCTGGACTTACCACGCTGGACATAGATCTCGCCGAGTTGACGGAATACATTGACTGGATGCCGTTCTTCAATGCCTGGGAATTTCACGGTCGATTCCCTGCTATCCTTAGCGACGACACGGTGGGGGAGGCAGCCACGAGTCTGTTCAATGACGCCCGCTCAATGCTCGAGCAAATCATCGCCCAGCAGTGGCTGAAAGCGAAAGCCGTATTCGGGTTGTTTCCGGCGAACTCGGTTGGCGACGATATTTTGGTGTACACCGACGAAAGCCGTAATCGGGTACGGCTGCGGCTTTGCCATTTACGACAGCAGCGCCGCAAGCGGAAGGATTTGAGTAACGATTGCCTGGCCGACTTTGTCGCTCCTGAGCCAACGAAAATACCTGATTACTTGGGCGCGTTTGCCGTAACCACCGGCATCGGTATCGACAAGCATATCGCTCGCTTCGAAGCGTCCCATGATGATTACAACGCAATCCTTCTCAAGGCGCTGGCGGATCGCCTTGCAGAGGCCGGGGCAGAATATTTGCATGCACGGGTTCGCCGCGAATACTGGGGTTACGCAGCCGATGAAACCCTTAGCCATGAACAGCTGATCAAGGAAACCTACCGCGGTATACGGCCAGCACCGGGATACCCGGCTTGTCCGGATCATACGGAGAAGGCTTGTTTGTGGCAGCTATTGGATGTGGAGCGAAATGCGAACATCACGCTTACCGAATCATTTGCGATGCTGCCGACAGCTGCGGTGAGCGGCTGGTATTTTTCACACCCCGAGTCGCGCTACTTTGCGGTGGGCAAAATAGGCAAGGATCAGCTCTACGAATATGCGGAGCGCAAGGGCATGAGCATCAGCGCCGCCGAACGTTGGTTATCGCCGAATCTTGGCTACGACGCGGACGCCGCATAGAACTCTAATCTAAGGCCAAGTCAGACGGCGGCTAACGAGCCCCGCCGGTCGACTGCATCCCAAACAATGATCCCTAGGGAGCAACCAAGCGTACACCTCTCTCATGGGAATAAAGCGGACCGCAGGGAGCCATCCCATGAGAGAGGTGTACGTTTGGTTGCTTCTCGGAAGCAGCGATCCGACGGCCTGAATGATCACGTCTGTCACTGGTCGTCGATGGCCCTATTCGATTTCCGTCGCCGATTTCACCTCGATGGGTTCCACAGGCACATCGTCGTGCATGCCACTGCGGCCCGTTTCGACCTTTGCCATTGCGTCGACGACATCCATTCCTACCGTGACCTTCCCGAATACCGCGTAACCGTCGTTGCCTGCGCTCTTGTTTAAGAACGCGTTGTCCAC
>JAHEKG010000082.1:2660-12088 GCA_024638475.1 Rhodospirillales bacterium
GCTGGTGCGCGCCATTGATAATGTACCACGCAAGTTCTTGAGGCCGTTATCCGCCTCATTTCGAATCGGCGCTTCGGTTGGTTTGTTCTGCATTTCGCTAGTGAAGCCGCCACCCTGGACCATAAATCCGGGAATTACGCGATGAAATACCGTACCGGCGAAAAATCCCGAGCGAACGTATGCCAGGAAGTTTTCGGTACTCAGCGGGGCCTCATCGGGGAACAACTCTATTTCGATATCCCCCATAGTAGTTTTGAATGTGATCATGACTTCTCCAAGACTCTAGTTTTCGGTGCCCGGGCCGCGGTGATTCGCTCGTGTCCTTGTAGGTCTCGATAACTCGACACCGTCGTAAAGCCGGTTTCGCGAAGGTGTTCCCGGACGGCGGGGGCCTGATCATAACCGTGTTCCAGGAGTAAATCCCCCTCTGGCTCCAAGTACCCGATGGCCTTTGAAATAATCGCCCGCAAGGAATCTAGCCCCGTGGACCCAGCAACCAACGCCTGGCGCGGTTCGAACGCGACATCGCCTTGACCCAGATGGGGGTCCTCGGAGGCTACGTAGGGTGGATTGCTAACGATAACGTCGAACTGCCGACCGGATAATTCCGCGAACCAGTCGGATTCGAGCCACTCCACCGCGAGGCCGAGCCTGCGGCCATTAGCCTCGGCGATGACTAGAGCGGCGGCATCGAACTCGACAGCGGTGATATTCGCGTCCGGCCGTTCCGACTTAATGGCCAAGGCAATGGCGCCCGAGCCGGTGCCTAGGTCCAGTATTCGCGGCGGTCTTTCCGGTAGCACTGCTAATGTAGCTTCCACCAACAGCTCGGTCTCCGCTCTGGGAATGAGCGTGGCCGGTGAGACGCTGAGGTCCAGTGACCAGAACTCACGCTGTCCCAGGATGTAAGCGATCGGTTGGCCCGTCCCACGGGCCATTAGTCGCTGCCGATAACGTTCTTCCAGGTCGCGTTCGACGCGGGCCTCGGGATGCGCGAGCAGGTAGCTGCGCGGTCGCCCAAGGGTCGCGGCGAGTAGTACCTGCGCCTCCAATACAGGCTCCGTTGCTACCGCAGCGAGATGGAGCCTGCCCTGAGCCAGCAGGTTCGCGACGTTCGGAGCTGCTGTTTTGCGAGACATGCCGCTATTGTAAAGTGGTTGTTGTCCCTACAATAGGTTATCCAAATCTGGGGAGATCGTTGTGCGGGTATACGGAAACGTACTCGAAATGATCGGCGCAACGCCCATGCTCCGGTTGCAGCAATTTGACACAGGGCCCTGCCAGCTTTTTTTGAAACTAGAGCTCGCCAATCCAGGCGGTTCGATTAAGGACCGGATTGCTGTCGCGATGATTAGCGAAGCGGAGCGGCGCGGGGCACTGGCGCCAGGCGATACGATCGTTGAAGCAACCGCTGGCAATACCGGCCTGGGTCTCGCGCTCGTTGCTGGCCAAAAGGGGTATCGGTTGGTCCTCGTCATCCCCGATAAGATGAGTTTGGAGAAAGTTTCTAGCCTGCGGGCGATGGGCGTCGAGATCATCATGACGCGGTCAGACGTCGCGCAAGGGCATCCCGAATACTACCAAGACCTGGGCCGCGTGGTGGCTGCCGAGCGTGGCGCTTACTTTATCAACCAGTTTTCCAATCCTGACAATGCGCTTGCGCACGCAACCACCACGGCGCCGGAGACATTGGCGCAGATGGAAAATCAGCTTGACGCAATCGTGGTTGGCGTTGGTTCGTCGGGGACAATCACCGGCTTGAGCCAATATTTCGCCGAGCATTCCCCCGCTACGGAATTCGTGCTCGCCGATCCCGAGGGGTCCGTGCTTGCCGAGTATGTGACGACTGGCCGCTTGACGGAAAAGGGCAGCTGGTTGGTTGAAGGTATCGGTGAGGATTTCATCCCGGAAATCGCCGATTTTTCCAGGATAACGCGTGCGTATACTATCGGTGACGCTGAGGCCTTTGCCGTTGCGCGCGAGTTACTGCAACGCGAGGGAATCATGGCGGGGTCGTCCACCGGAACCCTGTTGGCTGCGGCGTTGCGCTATTGTCGAGACCAGACTCAGCCGAAACGGGTGGTTACTTTCGCCTGTGACACCGGCAATCGGTATTTGTCCAAGCTCTATAACGATTATTGGATGGAGGATCAAGGGTTTTCCGAGCGCGAAACTTGCGGAGACATTACCGACCTTATCGGCCGGCCGCATGGCAAGCACGCGACGATTACGATTGGTCCAACCGATATCTTGACGACCGCCCACAACCGCATGCGCAACTCGGGAATTTCGCAACTGCCGGTCATGGACGGGGAGGCGCTGGTTGGCGTGCTCACCGAAGAAGACATCATGTCGTTCGCGTTCGGTCAGCCCGAATTATTAGGAGAACCAGTTGCGGCAGCGATGCAAACGTCATTCGTGCGTTTGGATAGGACCGCATCAATGAGCAATCTCGTCGCCTTCCTGAAGCACGCGCCTTTCGCGGCGGTGACAGACGAAGAGCGGTTCATGGGCCTGATTACCCGCGCGGACGTGTTGAACTCGCTGCGCAAACAGATGAATTAGCCGATTAGTCGGCTAGCTCAGTCAGGGCGGCTGCATGGTGTTCGGAGACCAGTGGTTCTACGACCGAATCGAGGTTCCCTTGCAGGATCTCATCCAGCTTGTAAAGCGTCAGATTAATACGATGATCTGTGACGCGCCCTTGGGGGAAATTGTAGGTGCGGATGCGTTCTGAACGGTCTCCGCTGCCGACCAGGCTACGGCGTTGCTCGGCTTGTTCCTGGGCTTGGCGCTGTTCTTCCTGGTCTTTTAAACGGGCCTTGAGGAGGCCCATTGCCCGGGCTCGGTTCTTATGCTGTGAGCGTTCGTCTTGACACTCCACAACGATACCGGTGGGCAAATGGGTGAGGCGGACGGCCGAATCGGTCTTATTGACGTGCTGTCCGCCTGCGCCGGAAGCTCGATAAGTATCGACACGTAGGTCGCTTGTAGCCACTTCAATGTCTTCGACATCGTCGAGTTCCGGTAGCACCGCAACCGTGCAGGCGGAGGTATGAATACGACCCTGAGATTCCGTTTCCGGAACTCGCTGGACACGGTGCGCGCCGGATTCGAATTTCAGTTTTGCGTACGCCCCCTTGCCAACGATGCGCGTGATGATCTCCTTAAATCCGCCGTGCTCACCTTCATTGCTGTTGAGAACTTCCACCGACCAGCCTTGGTTTTCTGCGAAGCGTGTATACATGCGATATAAGTCGCCCACGAAGATGGCGGCCTCATCACCGCCCGTACCAGCACGTATTTCTAGATAGAGGTTGGCATCGTCGTTGGGATCGCGTGGGATCAAGTGCAGTTGCAGCTGTTGCTCAAGGTCTTGTTGGCGTTGTGTAAGGACCGTCAACTCATCTTTGGCTAGTTCCGCAAGCTCGGCGTCATTGCTATCGAGCATTTCTTGAGCTTCTTCGGCGGCGTGTTTGGTGTCTTGAAATTGACGGAAGTCGTTGGCCACCGGTTCCAGCCGCGAATATTCTTTGGACAGGTCGCGGAAGCGATTATTATCCGCGATAATATCCGGGTCGGACAGCAAATGACCGATTTCTTCGAATCGCTCAATGAGCTCCGTCAGCTTACGTTCAATGGACGCGTTCACGCTGATTCCGGTTGACTCACTATATGGATGTCGCGTTGCGGGAACGGGATGCTAACACCCGCGTCGTCGAAGCCTTCTTTGATATTTTTTAGCAAGTCGCTGCGCGCGGGCCAATAATCGGAGACTTTCACCCAGGGACGAATGGCCAGATCGACGCTACTTGCGCCCAGCTCTAGGACGAGCAACGTCGGCGCCGGGTCTTCGAGAACACGCGGCTCTTTAGCCAGTAGCTCGCGAACCACATCTAGGGCTTTGCTAATATTGTCGCCGTAGCCGATTCCGACGACTAGGTCAATGCGACGGGTGTCGCGGGCAGAGAAGTTGGTGATGACATCGGAATAGATCAACGAATTAGGTATGGTCACGACGCGATTGTCGCCGGTGACGATGACGGTGTTGAATATCCGGATGCTGTCAACGGTCCCGGTGGAACCTCCCGCCTCAATGAAATCACCCTTCTTGAACGGTCGGAAAAATACTAGCATCACACCGGCCGCGAAATTGGAGAGGGAGTCTTTTAGCGCTAATCCAATCGCCAGCCCTGCAGCGCCCACGATCGCCAAGAAGTTAGTCGTTGGCACGCCTAATGCGCCAAGCGCGGTGAGTATCACCACCGCCATGAGTCCGATGTAAGCGATGCTGGACAAGAACTGACCGAGCGTGGCGTCGACACCCCCTCGGCGGCAGATTCTTTTCAACCAGTGAGTCAACGCCTTGGCGGCCCAGCGGCCCAAAATGAAGATAACGAGTGCGCCCAGTGCCTTGCCGCCCCACGCCATTGAAAGGGGCAACAGCTGCTCGTTGTTGGCTAGGTTGGCTAATGCTGCTCGCAGTTGGTCCACGGTTGACGTCTCCTCGCTAGGTTATATTTGTTGCCAATAGCGCTTGGCCACCTGGCCCTTTCACGGAACGATAGCGCATGCGGTGGGTCCAAATTGTCAGGCAACGGGGCCTCAGCCACAAGGCATGTACCGCACGGAAGTCAGTGGCGGGATGCGGTATAGTCCCGTCAACTCAGCCGTTTATGAGCGCAATGTCGTATTTCCCCAAGGCAACACTGGTTATTCTACTTGCACTAGCGGTCGGCGCGTGCGCCAGCGGTGGTGTCACGGGGCCCGAAGCATCGCAGCAAAAGGGCGATGTGGATTTTCACCTGCTGCTGGCTGAGATTGCCCGTGAGCGTGGTCAGTTCCCAGAAGCAGCGCGCCATTACCGCGATGCGGCGTTATTGTCGACCGACGCGACAATCGCGGAACGTGCCGTCATGATGGCCGAGTCGACGGGCCAAACGGAGGTTGGCCTAGAGGCCGCGAATCGTTGGCGCAAACTGGCGCCGGAGGATCCGCGGGTCTACCGTTTTCTGGGTGCGTTCGAGCTTCGGTCGCAGCGTTATACCAAGTCCGCCGAGTACTATGATCGCGTCATTGTGGAGGCGCCTGATCTGAACGCCGGCTTCGGGCTAGTCTTGGGCCTGGTCGGCACCGAGGAAGATCGGGCCGGCGCTACCCAGGTGATGCGGGAGCTCGTCAAACGCCACCCCGCTTCCGCGCAGGGACACTATGGTCTAGGGCGACTAGCACTGCGTTCGGGCGCCAACGAGTTAGCGTTGGAGCATGCTCAGTCTGCGGCGGATTTAAACCCCGACTCACCGAACATTCAGCTACTGCTCGCTCGGGCGCTGCTCGTGAATCGCCAGGTCGATGAAAGCCTCGCATTGGCAGAGGCGGTCGTCAAAAGGCACGATGCGCCGGAGCTTAGGCTCGAATATGCCGAGTTGCTGCTGGCTGCGCGACGCTCCGACGAAGCGCGCGGGCTCTTGAACGGCGTGCTCGTTGAAGTCCCCGGCATGCCAGAGGCGGTTCGCGCGTTGGCTTTCTTGGAATTATCCGCCGGCAATCTTCGAGAGGCGCGGGCGCTATTCGACGAGCTGAAGCTGGGTCAGCGGTACCGGACCGAGGCGTTCTATTACCTGGGTAGGATTGCGGAAACGGAAGATCAATACTTGCAAGCGGTGCGTTATTACTCCCGCGTGACCCAAGGAGCTAGTGCTGCCGAGGCCCAGTTACGAGCCAGCCAGTTGCTGTACGAAAGGCTCTCCGATGCAGACGGAGCGCTTCGGCATTTAGAAGATTTTGCCGCAGCGAATCCGCGGCTCGCTACACCGATGTTGCTGGGCCGAGGACGCCTGTTGGTATTGATGGAGCGCAACGATGAGGCGATGGCTCTGCTGGCTGCAGCCCGGGAAGCCGATCCGGACAACAATTCCCTCACGGAAGCCCACGCGCAGCTGTATATGTTCACGGCGCAACTGGCATTGGGCCGAGAAGACCTGGAGGCTGCTGAGGCGTTACTCAATGCGGGTCTTGACATTAGGCCTAAAGACACGACGCTGCGATATTCCAAGGCATTGCTGCTTGAGCGTACCGATCGGTTGCGCGACGCGATCGGTTTACTCAGAGAGCTAGTGAACGAGCAACCCGACGATGCACTGGCGTTAAACGCGCTGGGATATACGCTTGCCGACCGGACCAAGCGTTTCACCGAGGCTCGGCGCTATATTCAACGTGCGCTCGTGATTGAGCCTAACAATCCGGCAATCCTCGATAGCATGGGATGGGTCTTGTTCAAGTTGGGCGAGCATGAGGCCGCGTTGACGTTCTTGCAACGCGCGCTCAGCATGCAGCGAGACCCGGAGATTGGCGCGCACCTGATTAAAGTGCACCTAGCGTTGGATCAGCATCAAGAAGCCAAGGCGGTGCTGGATGACCTGTCGGCGGAAAATCCCGACGACCCTATCTTGAAGCCATTAAGAGATGCGCTGAACCAATGAAACGGGCCATCGCGGTGGGCTTGGCCGGCTGGCTAGCGGGCTGCAGTCATGCGCCTCTCGTACCCGATGCTGCTTCCGTTGCGGCGGTTGACGCATGGAAAATGAGCGGCCGCATTGCCGTTGCCAGTAAGGATGAAGGCTTCAACGGGCGCTTCGTTTGGGATGAAGAACCGGCCCGAATGCAGCTGCGGGTGCGTGGTCCGCTGGGATTCGGCGGTCTGGAGGTGAACGGCCGGGAGGGTGCATATACCTTGATTCATGGCGGGGAGCGCTTCAGCACCAGCGACCCGGAGGCGGAATTATCCGCGCGAGTGGGCTGGTGGTTACCCGTCTATTCCCTCTCTGCCTGGCTGCGGGCGGTCCCTGACGAGCGTTTCCCGTTTGAAGCGGATCGGGACCCAGATGGGCGCTTGGTGCGCCTGACTCAGCGGGGTTGGAGCGCCGAATATCCGAGTTATCGCCAGCGTGAGGAATACCTGCTGCCCTACCAAATTCTCCTCAACAACGGCGAGGTCAGAGTTCGCGTCGTCGTGGACCGATTCGAAGCCAAGGCGAATTGACCTGTCTGCGTGCCCCAGGGACAATACCGGCCACGCGACTGGGGTGTAGCCAAGTGGTAAGGCAACGGGTTTTGATCCCGTGATTCGCAGGTTCGATCCCTGCCACCCCAGCCATTTTCCTACCACCCTCGGAGGCGCCGGTGGATCCAGCCGCAGTCACTCTTCTATCTGGTAACTCGCACCCCGCGCTAAGTCGCGCTATCGCCCACCATCTTCGTGTCCCTCTGGGCAAGGCCCAGGTGGGCCGCTTCTCCGATGGCGAAATTAACGTCGAGATCATGGACAACGTGCGTGGCCGTGACGTGTTCCTGCTGCAGTCGACATGCCCGCCGGTGAACGAGAACCTGATGGAACTTCTGGTCATGACAGATGCGTGCCGGCGTGCTTCGGCTAGCCGCATCACGGCGGTGGTTCCGTACTTCGGTTATGCACGGCAAGATCGCCGGCCCCGCGCCAGCCGGGTGCCTATTACGGCCAAACTGGCCGCCAAGCTGATGAGTTCAGCCGGCGTGGACCGGGTCTTAACGGTCGACTTGCACGCCGATCAGATCCAAGGGTTCTTCGATGTTCCAGTAGACAACGTCTATGCGTCACCCGTGTTGCTCGGCGACGCCTGGCGTCAAGAGTATCCCGACATGGTGGTGGTTTCCCCCGATGTTGGTGGCGTCGTTCGCGCCCGAGCCCTCGCAAAACGTTTGGACGATGCGGACCTAGCGATCATCGATAAGCGCCGACCGCAAGCCAACGTCGCTGAGGTCATGAACATTATCGGCGAGGTTGAGGGTAAGACCTGCGTTTTGATCGACGACATGGTCGATACGGCAGGTACCTTGTGCCAGGCCGGCGCCGTACTCAAGGACGAGGGTGCACAAAAAGTTGTCGCGTACATTACGCATGCGGTCCTGTCAGGTCCGGCAGTGGAACGTATTTCGAAGTCGGTATTAGACGAACTCGTGGTTACCGATACGATTCCGCTGTCCGAGGCGGCCCGGGGCTGCGGACGTATTCGCCAACTCAGCGTGGCTGAATTGTTGGCCGAGACGATCCGGCGTATCTCCGACGATGAGTCGGTGAGCTCCTTGTACCTCGATTAGTGTTGATGCCTTAGGTTAGCCTGACAAGGAAAGGCCCGCGAGCGGGCCTTTGGGGTGCTGGCCGAAACCCAAGGCTATGCCAGGGCCCAGAATACGAACGGCGCGGCGAGCCAGAGCAGTCCCTTGAGAAGAAAAAAGGCAAAGCCTATAGCGCCTACCCTGCGAATCCAGGCGTTGTGGGTTTTTGCAACGGTCATGGTGTTCATTGCATGTCTCCAAGAAAAATGGGTCGAATAACTGCCTCACTTATCGGTTCAGTTAGGCCGCGGATGCGCCGGCCGTTCGATCGGCAGTGCGGCGCGATATCAATTGCTTGATTGACGGTATCAACATGGGTACGCGGCGACGGTATTGGCGGTAGCTCTCGCCGTGAGCGGCAATGAGATCGCGTTCTTCCAGCCGAATCGCAGCGAGGATGTAACCCGTGCAACCGATCGCGAACACCAGATGAGCGGCCGTCATCACCGGCGTTGCCCAAAATACGATGATCCAACCGACATACAGTGGATGTCGAACGATGCGATACAACAGCGGTGTCCCGAAGGGGAGGTCTCGATAGGGTTTGTTACGCAGATTCAGATAAACCTGGCGCAGGCCGAACAAATCGAAATGGTTGATTAGGAAGGTGGCGAACAGGACGAGGGCCCAGCCAAGTCCATAAACGGCGTAGACGGCGATTTCACCGGCCGGGTCTTGAATGTCCCAAATTACGCCGCCCAGCGGACGCCATTGCCAAAACAATAAAATCAGCGCGAGGCTGGACAACAGGACGTAGGTACTGCGTTCGATGACCTGCGGGACGAATCGGGTCCACCAACGCTTGAAGGCGGGACGCGCCATGCCGCTGTGCTGGATCGCGAATAAGGCCAGCAGCCCAAGATAGATGGCGAGAGCCAGACCGAAGGGGGTGTCGACCGGCGTATCCAGGCTGCGGGCGACGCCGAAATTGCCGATAAAGGCAATGGCGTAGAGAAAGGTGGCGAAGAAAACGCCATAAGAGGCGACCCCGTAGCCAAATGCGAGTACTCGTTTCATGGTATTCCCTCCAACTAGTTGATTGAGTGCCGATTTACGGCATGGGAGGGAGTATCCGCCGGTCCGGCCGACCGGTCCTGACGACGCTCTGACCGTTCCGTGACTATTGCCTGACTGGCAGCTGGGGGTCGGCTGATGGGCGCAAGGGAGACAATGATGGCTCGCCCCTAATGAGCGGTATGACCACGCCACTGAGGGTACCCGAAGGGCAAGACCGCGGAGGGGCGAGCCATCATTGTCTCCCTTGCGCCCATCAG
>JAHEKG010000083.1 GCA_024638475.1 Rhodospirillales bacterium
TGCTGGCCGCCGGGTTGACCGTCACGGTCATTGCCCCGGTGACCAGCGATGCCCGTGAGCTGTTCGAGGGCCTGGAGGTCGAATTGGCCGACTGGCCGGAGGATGCGCATTGGGGCCGGAGCGTGGCCATGCGCGCTGAAATAAAGACCCATCGCCCCGAATTGCTGTTCTTGGATGGCGTCAAACTACCGCCCGGGGCGCTGCTTGGGTTAGGCGTCCGGGTCATGGGGCTTGGCCCCACGACCGCCGCGCTCAAGCCTAATTGGGCGCATGGTTTTGTTGAGACCCATCCGGGTATCGACGTCGGTTCCGTTGCGCCGAAGGTAACGGCCGTACCGCCGATCTGGAATCCTGCCTGGTATCCGCCGGTCGAGGACCTTGGTCCCTATGGCATTCCGGCGGGTGCCTTTACAGTGGGTAGCGTCGCCACTCACGCAGACTACTTACGCTGGTTGGTCGAAGCGGGCCATTGGTTACCTTTGGATTTGCCCGTTCATTTTCTGATCGCCGTCCCGGCAGGCCAGCGGGGACGCCTCCGGCGCCGGGTTCTCGGAACAATGTTGCCCCAGCGCTACCACTTTAGCGATGCCGTCGAGCAAGCGCCGTCGTTATTGGCGAGCTGCAACTTGACGGTCATGAGCCACGATGAGCCCGTGCAACGCAGGAGCACGCTTAACGCATTGCAGCACGGCGTCCCGTTGATGACGTTGTTGAGTGGCACGCCGGTGCCGTACGTTTTGCGCGTCGAGGGAGCGGAACAGCTGGCGGCACGGGTATTAGAGCTTTACGAGCATCGCGACCGGCATGCGGCACTCGTCGAGGCCAGCCGCGAGTACAGCGAGCACAGCGGTGATTCGGCGGAAGTGCTGGCAGGGGCACTGCTGGCAGCCAGCGAACAAGGAAGCTAATGCGTCAACGAACCTGTCAAAGCCGGCGGATCCATGACTTCCCAGCCAAGCTCTTCGGCGACGCCGCTCAAGGCCGCGTCCGGGCAAACCGCCACGGCCTGACCCACCGCCGCGAGGAGGAACAAGTCATGTCGCGAATCGCCGTAGGCCGCCACCTGGCTCAGGTCGGCGCCATAGCGTTCGGCAATCTGTCTCGCCAGGCTTAACTTGGCCGCATCGAACGGATGAATTTCGGGCGGTTGCGCGATATAAACACCGTTTCGCTGACTGCATAGCGTGGCACAGACCTCGTCTACTTGCAGGCGCCGTCCCAGCGATCTCGCTAAACAATCCAAAGTGCCGGACATCAGCACGACTTTGTCGCCACGCAATCGGTGCTGGTGCAGGCGTTGGATGGCGGGTTCGAAGAACGACTCGGGCAAGACCTGATCGACGAATTCATCCGCCAGGCTTTGTACTTCGTCAACGCTTAAACCCCACAGGTAAGCCTTATTTTTCTTTGCGGTATGAACACCACCGGTGGGTAGGTAGCGAGCAAAAAAAGCCAGGTAGGCGAGTAACTGGCGCAGTCCCTGACGCCGCTTGCGGACCAAGAAACGCCAGAACATGCGCTCCGTGCTGCCCCTAACGAGGGTACCGTCGATATCGAATATGGCTATCTGCATGGCGCTGTAGTTATTCGGCCTTGGGTTTCTTCCCTGGTGTGAAGGCCGGTTTTTGAGTGTTTACGAACTCTGCCACTACTGGCATGCCCCTGGCAAGGCAAAGGAATACGCTGAGATACACGAAGAACAGGGCTAACCAACTGAAATATATGCCAATTACCTCCCATATCTGCGGTATGGCCTCGCTCGACGGTAATACCAATGCCAAGGTGCAGAACGCCGCGGCCTTGATGACAGCATAGAAAATCCGCATGAATTTGCCGGCGACGAGCCATTTGCCGAGCGGCGTTTGCATCATCGCAAAGGGGCTGTCGCCCGCCGACTGGGAGGCGCTGGAGCGAATGGTGTCCACCACCGTGCCGCGAATGACAAAAATCAGCGGCACCCAAATCGGGATCAGGCCCAGATCGGCAAAAATGATCCATAGGGTCAGCTCGACGATTCGGTCGCCGGCAATGTCGAATAATGCGCCAAACAGCGTTTCTTCGTTGCGCTTCCGCGCGATATACCCGTCTAGGCCATCGGTAACGAAGATAATAATGATGAGCACGAAGTTCGCATATTGCCATGCGCTGGTGGGAAGATACGCAATCCATACTACCAACAGCAGCAGCACGAGGCGGCTAAGTGTCATCAGATTCGCCATCAATCTATTATAGTGGCTGGCCGTTTGGTTGCATGAATTAGAAAGGGTCCCTATGAAATTCTACGACGCTCCGCCTGCGCCCAGCCCGCGCCGGGTGCGGATGTTCCTCGCGGAGAAAGGCCTCGCGGTGGAGACGGTGAATCTGGATCTCACCAAAGGTGAGCAGCTCAGTGAGGCATTTAGAGCCAAGAACCCGCGCTGCACGGTCCCCGTACTCGAGCTCGATGACGGCACCTGCCTGACGGAGAGTTTGTCCATTTGCCACTACCTGGAATCGCTGCACCCCGAACCGAATCTCATGGGCGAGGGCGCTAAAGAGCAGGCCTTGGTGCTGATGTGGAACGACATCGCGATGTTCAATGGTTTCGCCGCGGCCGGGGAAGCGTTGCGCAATTTCGCCAAGATGTTTCGCCAGCGAAGCGTGACCGGCCCAAATGATTATCCGCAGATCCCAGAACTCGCCGAACGCGGACGTCTGCGCACGGAGCATTTCTTGGCCGAACTCAATGAGCGCCTTGCCGCCAGCGAATATTTGGCCAGCGGACGCTTTACGATGGCGGATATTACCGCCTACATTTGTGTCGAATTCGCCGGCTGGATAAAGGTTTCAATCGCCGATGAGCAAGCGCACCTACGCCGCTGGTTCGATGCGGTTGGGAGCCGGCCGAGTGCCGCGGCCTAACCAACGTTAGGGTTCGGATTCTTCGTCCGGTGGCGGTGGGTCGTGGCGTTTCCACGGCAGGACCACCGGTTGCCCCTCGTGTTCATGGCGCAATAGCTGTACCCGGTAACTCTGCTCCAGCTCGGATTGCCGCAGGAGGGTGGCCATCTCGCCGTCCGCGATCCGCTTGCCACCATCCAACAGGATGACCCGTTGGCAGAAGCGGCTAGCCAAGGCTAGATCGTGCATCACCGCGATCACCAAGGCGGGGCGGGCAGCGTATTCCGCGAGCACTTCCATGATCTGCAATTGATGGTAGGGATCCAATGCCGCGGTGGGTTCATCGGCGAGTAATACCGGCGCTTCCACGGCCAATGCCCGCGCGAGCAAGACTCGGGCACGTTCGCCGCTCGACAAGGCATCCACGGAACGCGCTTGGAGCGACTCCACATCCGTTAGCGCCAGGGCGCGATGCACCGCGGCGAGATCCTCGCCGCTGAGGTTTTGGCCGAAGCGGCGATGTGGCAGCCGACCCAGCGCGACAAGATCGAGGGCGGAGACGGACCAATGAGCCGCCGCCGCCTGAGGTAGATAGGAGATCGCCCGCGCCCGGTTGCGGTTACCCAGCTCGGGCAACGGAATGCTCCCGAACTGCACCTCGCCGCTGGCCGGCACGAGGCCGCCGAGGGCGCGGAGGAGGGTGGTCTTGCCCGCGCCGTTGGGGCCGACTAAAGCCACGAACTCCCCGGACCGAAATTCCACATCCAGCGGTTCGAGGGCGGTACGTTTGCCAAAGCGCACGCCTAGCTCGCGGGCAACCAGCGCACTCATGTCGTCCCCCGCCGAGTTTTGATTACGAGGTGGAGGAAGAACGGCGCGCCGACGAGCGCAGTGACTACCCCGAGCTTGAGTTCCGGGCCGGGGGGCATCATGCGAATGAGGATGTCCGCGATGAGCGTCAGCAGGGCACCGGCGAGGAAGGCCGGCAGGAGCAGGCGGCTTGGCCGGTAGCCCACTAACGGTCTGAGCAGGTGGGGAACGACTAAACCGACGAAGCCGACGACGCCGGTGATCGCTACGGCGCTGCCGACAGCCAGCGCCGTGCCGCCCAACACTAGCAATTTCAGCATCGTGGGTTCAAAACCCAAGCTACGGGCGCTGTCCTCACCCAGGATTAGCGCATCCAAGCCCCGCGCCGAGGCGGCCAGGCCGAGCCAGCCGCCCGCCATGATGGGCAGAACCAGCATGACGTGTTCCAAACTCCGGTCCGCGAGAGAGCCCAACATCCAAAACAATATTTCCAACGCCGCATAGGGGCTCGCGGCGAAATTGAGCGCAAGCGACGTCAATGCTGCCGCGAGTGCATTAATGGCGACGCCGGCGAGCACCAAGGTGAGGATATCGCCGCTCTTGCCTGTGAGCAGATAAATGATGCCCAACGCCAAGAGCGCGCCGGCAACCCCCGCGATGGGTAGCGCTAGGTTGCTGAAATGGGCAAAACCGAAATAGAACGCGACCACGGCGCCCAGTGCGGCCCCGCTGGAGGCACCCAATACCCCGGGTTCCGCGAGCGGATTGCGCAACAGGCCCTGCAACGCCGCGCCGGCCAAACCGAGTGAGCCGCCGACCAAGACACCCAGGAGTGCTCGGGGAAGGCGAATCTGCGAGAAAATAATCGCCCCCGCATCGCCGCTCGGCCATAACGCGATCTGGGGTCCGGCGCCCGCCCGCCCGACCGCCATGGAAACGATAAACGCGGCAAGCGTCAGGAAGCTGAGCAGCCCCAGCAGGCCCCAATGAATGCGGTCGTGGTGCCCGGCTTTCACAGCGGCTTCGCGCGGGCTTGGCCCGCCATGAGTTCTGCAGCGAGCAGACTCCAAGGGCCGCCGCAGGCGAGGAGGTTGGCCGGTACCTGGCGTACCTGGAGGCGTTTTTCCAGGATTTTGAACGCGGGATGTTGCAGGGTTTCGTTGGTGAGGGATGGCGCGTCGCTGCGATAGTTGGCAACGATCAAGAGGTCCGCGCCGCTGCTCAGTAGGGCCTCCATGGATAAGCTTCCCCAGCGGTCGAGGCCGGCGGCGGCGGCGACGTTGTAAAGCCCGGCCAATGTCATCAGCTCGTGTGCGAGTGTGTTGGCGCCCACCGTGAAGCCGCCGGCGCGCACGACGATTGCCGAAGTGGGCGTCCTGGGCTGGCGGGCGACAAGCCCATCGATGCGGGTTTGCATGGCCGCAATCACCTGCTCGGCGTGCTCGCTGCGATCGAGGGCGCTACCCAGCAGGCGCAGATTGGCTCTGACCTCGGCTAGGCTATTGGCCGGAGGGATGGCCAGTACCGGGAAGCCTAAGCGCTTCGCCAAGCTGCCGGCGAAGGTCGCGGTATACGGGCCAGCGACAACCAGATCCGGCGAGATTCGGACAAGCTCTTCGGCCGAACCGAAATTTGGCTCAAACCCCGCGGCCTGGTCGACGAGCACGGCATCGTCCGCTTCGAAAGCGAGCCAGCTCAGGGAGGCAATCTGCCCGGGTTCTGCCAAAGTCAGCAGAAGTTGATCTGCACACAGGTTGATCGACATGACCCGTTGCGGCACATCCTGTGCCGCAACCGATGCGGCGAACAGCCACAATAGGGCGGCCGTTGGCCCACGGCGATACACTTCTAGCGGCTACCCATCAAATTAAGATTGACGCCCAGCCACCAGACTCGGCCTGGAGCGACGAACGAGAACAGTTCTTCGTAATCGTCGTCGAGCAGGTTGTCTACCCGGCCCGTGAGGGTCAGCCGCTGATTGACGGCATAGTGTATGGCGCCGTTGACGCGGGTAAAACTAGCCAGTTCGGCGCGATCCTCCGGCGTCGTGAAAATAAATTCGTTGTCTTGCTGTGCGCCGTTGTAATCGATGCCCAAATAGACCATGCCGCGGCCGCGAGCGAAGTCGAGGCTGCCGTTGAGGCTTGCCAAATGCCGGGGCCTACGTACCTCTACCCGGCCGTCGTCTTGCCTCGAGTCCGTGTAGGTGTAGGTCCCGTTGACGCGCCAGTGGTCGTAGGGTTGGAAATGCACTGCCGCTTCGACTCCTTCGCGGCGGCTCTTACCCGTCAGGTTGACCGCGCTCGCCAGAAAAGTATTGAAGTCGAAGATGGTCTGAATCTCGTTATCGAGATCGGCTTGGAAGTAGGTAAGGTCGAGTGTCAGGCCGTTATTCAACAGCCGCTGCTCGAAACCCACGTCGAAGCTTTGTGAGCGTTCGGGCTTGATAGCGGGGTTGCCGACGAAGCTCCCCGGGAAGAATCCGAACAACTCAAAGAAGGTAGGGTTGCTAATCCCGGTTCCGAAGCTTGCCCGCAGCCGGCTGTGATCGCCGAGGGGCCGGCTCGCGGTGAGCCGATAGGTCGTCGCATCCGCGAAACGTTCGTTCACGTCATGCCGGGCACTCAACGAGATATCGATCTCCGACCAGTTGCCGCGGTACTCTGCGATGACGCTGTTTTGATCGTCCCGCTGCGCTTGGGTTTCCAGGGAGAGGGCCGATGCACCGCGATTGCGGTAGTCCAACAGCTCGCGCTCCACGGCGAAGGTGAGGTCGTGCCGTTGGGCGAATTGCCACTGAGTTTGATAACCGAATTTGAGTCGCTCGCCCTTGCTGCCACTCGTGAACAGGCCAGCGGCGGTAAACTCGTTGTCGGTCGAGGTGAGATCGACATTGAGCCTATGCTGCCAAGGCGCGTCCGCCGCCCCCACCGCCATGTTCAAGCCGGCATACCAATGTTCGCCGAAGCGCTCGCCGTCTGTGTCGATGATGAGCCCCTGGGTCGGGGTAGGCGGAAAAGCGAAGTCTTGGTCGTCGAACTCGACTTTGGCATCCACTCGCCTGACGTTGAGGCCAATGCGCAGGGAATCGCTTGGCGTCCAATCCAGCTTGCCGGATAGCGTGAGGTTGTCAGAGCCGTCGGCTTCCGTGCCACTGCGGGCAATATTGGTGCCATCCGTTTCGATGTAGTCCGCCGCGACGCTGAATTTCAGATCTTGGCGGTTACCGGCGAGGCTAGCCCCTAACGCGCGATTGCCGAGGTTGCCGCCCGCTAGATTCATGGTCAAGGCGGGCTGCGCTGCGCCGCGCGTAATGATGTTCACGACGCCGCCGATCGAGTCGGCCCCGTAGAGGGCGCTTTGCGGGCCGCGCAGGATTTCTATCCGGTCGATGTTGGTGGTCAAGAGCTGCCCGAAATCGAACTCCGCGCCCGATACGGGATCGTTCGCCTCGACCCCGTCGATGAGTACGAGCGTGTGGTTGCCTTCGGCGCCGCGCATCCGCACTTGGGTGAGGGCGCCGAGGTTGCCATTCTGACTCACGCCGAGGCCGGGCACCTGGCGCAGCAGGTCGGTCACGAACAGGGTTTGCCGAGCCTCGATGTCGCTGCGGTCGATTACCGTGACGCTGCTGCCAACCCGCGATAGGGGAGTCGGGTTGCGGGAGGCGGTGACGACCAGCGTCTGCAGCGATTCCGGCTCATGCTCCGCTGCCAACGCGTGGGGGGCAAGCAGCGAATTCAGGCTAACCAGGAAGAATGTAAGGTTAACGCGATGGGACATGTCCAACTCCTTGATTTCGGAGCGGACCGCGGGCCGTTGGTTCGGCGCCGGCAACTCCGCTCAATTAAGCTTCAGAGTTGTCGCCACAACGGTTTTCCGCACCCTGCGCTACCCCGGCACGCGGTAGGACGACGCGACGGCAGGTTTCCTGGCTTACGGCTCGGTCGGTGCATAGCGGCCTTCCCAAGTTTTCACTCAGTGACCACAATGGCTTTGCACCTCGCCGCTCACAGTTGCGGGGACAGCCACGTTCCCGGGAGGTGTGCTTCCCGGTGTGTTCCCTTTTAACCCAATCAGATGGGCACCGTCGCCTTGCACTCTAGGCTGGCAGGGGCGGGTTTGCAACCGGCTTGGCTTCGGCCACGTGCCTGGGTGTTTGCGTTTTCCCCGCTAAACACCGGCCCGGCGACGAGTTACGGCGGCTTTGTGTGGTGATGCACGGGGTGTGCGAAAATACGCCCGCTTGTCCATACCTAGACTGGAGAACAAATGGCGAATGTGCGGTTACCTAAGATGCGGCCCGCGGCTGACAGCTCACCCGCGCTGTGTTGCTCAATATCGGTGACCGCTGACCGTCGCTCAAGATGATCACCTACACGGTGGTACTCACCCAACCCCGCCGGCATCGATTTCTTGTCAGCCTCGCGGTGGATGCGCAGCCTTCGGAGGTGCTCATCTCCATGCCGGCCTGGATTCCGGGCAGCTACCTGTTGCGCGACTATGCGCGTTACGTGACGGCCATCCGTGCCGAACGCGATGGTGAGCTCGTGACCATCACGAAACTCGATGCCGCCACGTGGTCTTGCCCGGCGGGCAGCGGCGCACTGCAAGTCGAGCTGGAGGTTTTCGGCTTCGATCTGTCGGTACGTGGTGCCTACTTGGATGATCGGCGGGCTTTCTTCAATGGCACCTGCCTATTCCCCTGGGTCCACGGTAGGACGGGGGAGCCGCATCGCATCGTGATCGAGGCACCGGGCCTCGACTATTGCAGGGATTGGCGGGTGGCTACGGCAATGACACCCATCACGGCGGATGCCAAAGGCTTCGGTACCTATGAGGCCGCGGATTATGATGAACTGATCGATCACCCGGTGGAAATCAGTGCGTTCGAGCGGGAGGATTTCACCGCCGCCGGGGTTCCCCATCGGCTAGTCGTCGCCGGACGGCATGAGGGCGACCTCAATCGCCTCGCGACGGACCTGATCCAACTGTGTGAAACTCAAATCGATTTCTTTGGACGCCCAGCGCCCATGACCGAGTACTGGTTCCTAGGCCTCGCTACGGCCGATGGCTACGGCGGGCTGGAGCATCGAGCCTCGTCCAGCCTGATCTTCGGCCGCGATGACCTGCCGCGCATAGGTGAGCCTGGTGTCTCGAAAAACTATCGCCGCCTGCTCGGATTGTGCAGTCACGAATATTTTCACACCTGGATGATCAAACGAATCAAACCGACGGCATTCACGCCCTACGAACTTCAGCGGCGTAACTATACAACGCTGTTGTGGTTGTTCGAGGGCTTCACCACCTATTATCAAAACTTGTTGCTGTTACGCGCCGGGCTGATTGGCGTGGCCGCCTACTTGGAGTTGTTGGCGGAAACCTTGAATCGCGTGTATCGAGCGCCGGGGCGGCTGGCACAAAGTGCGAGCGAATCCAGCTTCGATGCCTGGGACAAGGCGTACAAACCCACCCCCGACTCGCCCAACGCCGGCGTCAGTTACTACAGCAAGGGGGCGATGGCGGCGCTGGGGTTGGATCTCAATATTCGCCTGACGACGAAAGGGCAATTCAGTCTCGACGACGTCGTTCGAAGACTCTGGGCCGACTTCGGCGCTGCGGATAGCGGCGGCCTTGCGGAAGAGGGTTTCGGCGACGTTCTGCGCCAGGTGACCGGGCAAGACTTCGGTCCGTTGCTCGACGAACTGACCCGCCAGCGCGCCGACCCGCCGGTGGCGGATTGGCTCGCCCAATTTGGCGTCGCTTTGAGTTTTGAGCGGCAGGGCCCCGAGGGCGAAGACGCCCCGCCGGTCCCCGCCGTCGAATTGGGCGTGCAGCTCGCCGTCGATCAGGGGTTGGTGCGCATTCGCCAGGTTCTCGCGGGGAGCACGGCGGAGGTTGCCGGTGTCGCTCCGGATGACGAGCTGCTGGCGATCAACGGCTTGCGGGTGCGCAGCGCCGAGCTTGCGGGTTTGCTTGCCCGGGCTGAACCGGGGGAGTCCGTGCAGGTGACCCTCACGCGGGGCGATGAGCTGTTGCGGCGCGAGGCGGTGCTACAAGCGCCACGAATACAAGACTGCAGCTTGAAGTTGGTAGAGAATACCGATGCTGCCAGCCTGCAACGCCGCACCGACTGGTTAGGTGCGGACCTGGTCACGTGAGCGCTGCTGAAGCCTATGCTTGAACTCGGCGTAAAAGTTGTTCTCGCCTATCTCGCCGGTTCGGTGATGGGGAGTCTGGTCGTGGGCTTCTTCCGCGGCGGCGTCGACATTCGCTCCGTTGGCAGCGGCAACCCCGGCGGCACGAACGCGTTGCGCACTCAGGGCAAAGTGTTCGCGTTTTGGGTGATCGTCATCGACGTGTCGAAGGCCGTGATTCCCGTCGTATGGTTGCCGAGTTTGGCGTTGCCGGGCGTCGGTATCGACCCTTTGGTTGATCGCGAGTTGTTGACCTATTTGGTGGGGCTCGCCGCCGTTGTTGGCCACGTCTATCCCGTGTTCTTCGATTTTCGGGGCGGCAAAGGCGCGGCCACGGCGGTCGGCGTGATGTGCATCGTCAAGCCCGTGATCGTACTGCCCTTGATCGTTTTGTGGCTGGCGGTCATCTGGGTCACAGGTTTCGTCGGCCTCGCGACCATTGCTGCGGCCATTGGCGCGGCGGTCTTCGTCGCCGTCACCGGCCTGCCGCAGGAGCACGGTTTGTTCTTATTTTGTAGCGCGGTGGCGGCGCTCATCGTGTATACCCATCGCTCCAACATCAGCCGCATGTGGGCCGGGGAAGAGGATCGCGTCACGCCTGGCCTGTTGGGTCGCCGTGGCAACTAACCGCCGAGCGCAGTGACCGTCGCGCCGACACAAACCTTCCTCGAGCCGGCATCGATTCGCGCGCACCTCAGCGATGCCGTCGCCGCGCGCCTAACCTCGTTGGAGGTCGCCGCGGTTTTGCCGTCCACGAATCAAGCGTTGGTGGATGCGCCGATTGCCCCGGGCGAATTGTGCGTGTGCCTGGCCGAGCACCAAACGGCCGGGCGGGGCCGCCGCGGCCGCGCGTGGGTGGCCCCACCCCGCAGTGGCCTGTGCTTGTCGGTCGCTTACGGATTCATGAGCGCGCCCGCCAACCTTTCCGCCTTGACCCTCGCCATGGGCGTGTGCGCGGCGGAAGTCTTACGGCAGGCGGGCGCGGCCGAAGTGCAGCTCAAATGGCCGAATGATCTGATTTCGGGGGGCGCCAAGCTGGGCGGCATCTTGACCGAGGTGAGTGGTGATGCCCGCGCCGCGCCGATCGTCGTCGTCGGGCTCGGTGTGAACCTGGCCCTGCCCCGTGCGGGGTTGGCGTTGGACGAATCCCAAGCCGCGCTCCCCGTCGACCTGGCCAGTCTCTGCGCTGCGGCACCGGCCCCCAGCGTACTCGCCGCGGCCTTGATAGACGCCATGGGCACGGCCTTGCTGCACTATGGCGACACCGGCTTCGAACCGTTTGCCGCGCGGTTTGCGGCACTGGATGCCCTCATGGGGCAAGCCGTGGAGTTCGATGGCGCCGGTGGTAAACAGCGCGGCGTCGCCGGCGGCATCACCGGCGACGGATCGCTCAGGGTTCGCACCGGCTCGGGCGACACCACCGTGATGGCGGGCGATGTCAGTTTGGTGAGGTCGGCCCCTTGAGTACCTTGCTGGTCGATGTGGGTAACACGCGTATCAAGTGGGGCGTGCTGCGCAGCGGCCGGATCGCCGAACTCGGCGAACGCCGGCATGGCGGCCGCGCCGACGTTGCGGCGGCCGCGGTGCGTAAGGCGGTGCGGCCCAGGCCATTGAAACGTGCCTTCGTCGCGAATGTCGCGGGTCCCAATTTCGAGACTAAGCTGAGCCTGGCGTTGTCGGCCCACTGTAGCGTCGAGCCCAGTTTCGCCGCAGTGGGTCGCCAGAAGCTGGGTGTGCGCTGCGGCTATCGCGACCCCAAACGCTTAGGCGTCGACCGGTGGTTGGCCGTGCTGGCGGCACACAAGTCCACCGGCACCGCCGCGTTAGTAATTGACGCCGGGACGACGCTCACGATCGATGCGGTAACGGCGGACGGGCAGCACCTGGGCGGGGTGATTATTCCCGGAATGCACTTGATGGCGCGGGCGCTACGGCAGGAGACCAGCGATATCGGCGCGGTGCCCGTCACCCGTAGCGTCCGTGCGCAGACATTTCTAGGCCGTTCCACCGCGCAAGCCGTTAACATGGGAAGTGCGTTGGCTCTCGCCGGCGCCGTCGACCGGGTATTGTTGCTACTTGAGCCAAGGTTGGGAACGCGGCCAAAGGTGCTGGTTACCGGCGGCGATGGCGAGCGTCTGTTGCTCAAGCTCAACGCGAGGGCGGAACTGCGCCCCGTCTTGGTACT
>JAHEKG010000346.1:0-2305 GCA_024638475.1 Rhodospirillales bacterium
ACCGTGCATGTGGACGAACTTGCCTTCGTAGTTAAGCAGCTCAACCGCCTGGGTCATGCGCTCGAGCCACTCGCGGGCCTCGTCCGCCATGCTCAAGGCCGGCACCAACAAACACGCTGTCGACACGATCCCGGGCAGCAACGCGACGACCCTACTCACTGTCGTTGTCATCCTCTTCGGTCGCCGCAGGCTCGGGGACGGGTGTTTCTTCATAGGCAAGGACACTGCTGTTGATGCGGTGCCGCCCCAGTGAAGACGCATACTGGCCATGGTTGACCAGATAGTTGGTGAGGCGAATTCGCGGCCGCACCAAGCCGGGAATCTCCTGCTGGGCAACCGGCACAACATAAGTGGGCGCCCGCACAGTCTTGGCGGCGCTGTCGATCTGGGCGATCGGTGCCCCCGGGGTGCCGGAGTCTTGCAACACGATCAGCGCCGAGACGACGACGGATGCGGCGATAGCGACGCCCGCCAGCGGCTTGGCGAAGCGAAGCCAGCCGCGCGTCTCACTCAATGCGACCACCTCGTCCTTGGTACCGTCCAGGGCGGCAGCCACCGGAGCGCTCAGCGCCACGGCGCGGTCGCCAATCAGGTCGCCGCGGATGGCGGCACCGATGGCCAAGTAAGAGTTCAAGTGGCGGCGCGCCTCGTCATCGTGACTCAACCGGCGCAACAAGAATTCCGTTTCATCCGCCGATAGTTCCCCATCGACGAAGGCCGATATTTGATCTTGAGTTGACTCAGTCATCGATCACTCTTCCCCCAACAGCGGACTGATTTGCTTATCGATCGCTTCGCGGGCACGAAAGATCCGGGAGCGCACGGTGCCCACTGGGCACTCCATCGTCTGCGCTATCTCCTCATAACTCATGCCTTCCATCTCCCGCAACAAGATCGCGGTGCGCAGGTCCTCCGGCAGGGACTCGATCGCGCGGTTAACGGTACCACGAATTTCTTCCGACAACGCCAACCCTTCGGGGGTATCGAGGTCGCGCAGGCGGCCATGGATATCCACCTGGTCGGCGGTCTGGGGATCTAAATCATAATCGAGCGGCCGTCTGCCGGCGGCCACGAGGTGATTCTTGGCGGTATTGATCGCGATCCGGTACATCCAGGTATAAAAAGCACTATCCCCTCGAAAATTCGGCGCCGCCCTGTAGGCCTTAATGAAGGCCTCCTGGGCTACATCCAATGCCTCGGACGGGTCGCGGATATAACGCATGATCAGCTTCACCACCTTGTGCTGATACTTCAGAACCAGCACGTCAAACGCCGAACGATCGCCCTGCTGGACTCGTTTAATCAAGGCATAGTCGACCGCCTTCTCGCTCACGAAGAGCCCTTCGAGACAAAGCCCCTCGTGCGCACCTGGATAGACCCCCTCCCCATATGAAAGTTCGACCTCCTCCCGCCGTGATTCGGCCACGTGTCCGAACTGTGATCGCGATCACGGTTGGGCGGGCATTCTAGCAGCGCCGCTGCGGCTACCCAATGTCGGCGGCCACTAGGAGCCGGCGACGCAGGGCAGCCCAGGCCGGAGCCTCCAGCGCATCCTTGTACACACACAGTTTGACCACGGGGCCGGAGCCCTTCAACACTAAATAAACGTGCCAGGGCCCCACCTCCGCTTGCCGAACCCGGTAGTCCCCGGCCGCGGCCGGGGGCAGGTGGATGTCGCCCGCCGGCCCAATCGCAAAGGGAGGCGCCGGACGGGGGCGCCGCCACGCCGCATGACCTGTGAGCATGCCTAACACCGCCGTGCCCAACAGCCAGCCGGGCCGCAGCGCAAGGAAACTCAACGCCAGCAACCCGTGAGACGACCCCCACAGTAGCCGCTGCAGCAGCGAAGCCCGGGGCCAAAAGCTAACCCGCTCGAAGTCGTTGGAGTAATCGGGCCTGGTCGGGGTCGGTGGCATCGTCACGCCCCAAAAGATACCCATGGAGCGTCGGATCGGGCAGCTCCAAAAGCATGGCAAAGGCCCGCTTTTCGTTATCCGTCAAGCCGTCGTAGTGGGCGTCGAAAAAGCCACCGAGCAAGGCATCGAGTTCGGCCATGCCGCGCCGGCAGCGCCAACGCAGACGGGCGCGGTCCGATTTCATTAGATTAGGTTGGCGACCGGCCCACGTTAGTGGCGCCGTTCGACCAAGAGCTGTTTGATTTCGCCGATGGCCTTGGCCGGATTGAGCCCCTTGGGACAGGTGCGGGTGCAGTTCATGATCGTGTGGCACCGATACAGCCGGAACGGGTCCTCGAGTTCATCCAAGCGCTCACCCGTCGCCTCGTCGCGGCTATCGACGATCCAGC
>JAHEKG010000346.1:2315-3014 GCA_024638475.1 Rhodospirillales bacterium
CGGTCCGAGTTCCACCAGTAGCTCGGACACGATGTCGAGCAACAGGCGCATAGAATGCACGCCGATGGTTCATCGATCTTTTCTTGGTCCGCCTTCGTTTGCAGACGTTCACGGTCCGGTGGCGGCGGCGTCTTCGATTGCAACCACGGTTTTATGGACGCGTATTGGGCGTAGAAATTGGTGAGGTCGGGCACGAGGTCCTTGACCACCGGCATATGCGGCAGCGGGTAAATCTTGACGGCCCCCTTGACCTCGCTGATAGCGATGGTGCATGCCAGCGTGTTGACGCCGTCGATGTTCATCGCACAGGAACCGCAAATGCCTTCGCGGCACGAGCGCCGAAAAGTCAGCGTGGGATCAATCTCGTTCTTGATCTTGATGAGCGCGTCCAACACCATCGGCCCGCAGGTATCGAGATCGACTTCGTAGACGTCGACACGGGGGCGTTCGCCCGAGTCGGGATCGTAGCGGTAAACCCTAAAACTGCGCACACGTCCGGCGTTGCTGGCCGGAAACGTCTTGCCGCGTTGGATTCTCGAGTTAGCCGGTAATCGAAACTGCGCCATGAGTTAACATTCCGTGTTGAGTTGAGAGAACGACATCCGACTAGTAGACCCGGGCCTTCGGCGGCACCGTCTCGACCTCATCGGTTAGCGTATCCAAAGTAACCGGGCGATACTCGAACCGCACACCGCCCTC
>JAHEKG010000347.1 GCA_024638475.1 Rhodospirillales bacterium
CCTCATTTGGGCCACGTTGTTCCCCTTAGCTCAAGCCGTGAAAGGTAACTACATAGTCAGTTCAATGCAAAAAGCATACCAACATGCTGAACATCTTATTTATCAGAAAGTTATGAATTCCCGACCCTTTCACCTCGCCCGATTATGTAAAGAAACCCGACACAATCTTCACTGAGTTTCCTGTAATTCGGCCAGTAGTGCCCTTGCCGACTCCTTGATCCGAGCGGGTCCCCCGCCGGCGGCGGCAAGCCTCTCCAATATCGCTGCGGCCTCTACGCGCGCGCCGCTCCGGCTTAGCGCGTAGGCCAAATGATAGGCAATCATTGAATCGCTCGGCCGAAGCAGGTGTGCATCCTGCAGCAAAGATACCCCCCGTTCCCGCTGCCCTTCGGCAACGAGGATCCAACCGAGCGTATCCACGACGTCGGCCTCGTTCGGTGCCAGGTCGTAGGCGGTCTCCGCTTGCTCTCGGGCTCTGCTGTCACCGAGCTCGTAATAGCTCCAAGCCAAGTTGTTGTGGGCAAAAGGGTCATCCAAACCCGCCTCGAGCAGCAACTCGTATTGCGTTGCGGCGGCAGCAAAATCGCTTGCCTCCACGTAACCATTAGCCAAGGCTAGGCGGGCCTCCCAATCGTCCGGGTTCCCGTTTAGCCAACGTAATAATCTCGATTCATCGAGGTGAATCACTATTGCTCGGCGCATCATGGAGAGCTCAGCGCCATCGGCGACGGCTATTTCATCCATCGCCTTGCTCGCGAGTTCCGGCGAGGAGTTTGCGAGGTGCGCTCTAGCCAGGTTTACACGAAACTGAATTTGCGACCGTTCCGTCGCCGCCGCTAGCGAGAAGGACTCGATTGCCGACTCCAATAGTCCATTGGCGAGTTGGCTTAGCCCCAAAAGATTCAATGCCCGCGCGTCGTTAGGTCGATCTTGAACAAGGCGCTCTGCGCCGACAAGCGCCTGACGCAATTCGCCACGAGCCAACTGACCGCGTATAGAGTCGGGCGTATCGTCAGATGGCGGGGGCGATAGCTCTAGCACACCGAGTAGGCTCAGGGCGATGTGATGCTGCGGCGCTAACATCAACAATGGCTCGAGGACTTCGCGAGACTCAACAAATTGGCCACTGGCCAGGTAAGCCCTGGCTAGCAGGATTCGAGTTTCGATGTCATCAGGATCGGCCGCCAAAGCGCGACCCAGCTGGGCTTTGGCTTGGTTAATGGAGCCCCGCCCCAACTGTGCCGCACCCAGCATGCGCATCGCCTCGGTCGCTTCAGGAAATGCGCTCAAATAAGCGAACAACTCCCGCGCTGCCGTTTCATGGTCACCCTCTGCGAGCGCAACCCGGCCCCTAAGAAGATTCACGTCCCAATCATCCGCGGGCCACACCTCGGTGACCCGCCCCAACATGGCTCGGGCTGCGGCGATGTCGTCCTGGGCCAGGTGCACCTCGGCCAGGGCCGCAAGCACGTAGCCTCCGTCGAAGGGATCAAGCTGCAGCTCGCTGAGCGCGCGGTTCAACTTGTCTTCCGCTTCCTGCCAGCGGCGCAATTCCATAAGAATCGCGACAAAGGTAAGGTGCGCATCCAGGTTACCGGGTTCGGTCAACAGTGCGGATTCCGCGAATGCCCTTGCATCCTTGAAATTGCCGGCGCCCCAATAAAGTTCAGCCGCCCGCAGCAGCGCCTCCGCCTCGTGTCCGCCTAGCCGCTGGGCCTGCTGATAGCTTCGTAATGCCTCGGCTACGTTGCCTAGCCCAGCCTGCGCATCGCCCCGATACAACCAGAGTAACGCAGCCTCCCGGTCATTCGCCGCTGCCGTCGGATCGGCGATGTCTAGAGCCTGTTGTAACTTCCCGGTAGCGACGAGGGCCTCGGCAAACGCGATTCGGAAATCCTCTAGGGGCTGGCCAAGCTCCAACGCCCGCCGTAACTGGTTCTCCGCACCTGCAAGATCGCCGCTGGCGGCTAGAGCACGCCCGAGCAAGTTACGAGCAACGGCGTTATCCGGTGACTCTTGCAACACGTTTTTCATATCGAGTATTACGGCGGAGTACTGCTGACCCTCCAGGGCCAGTCGCGAGCGCTCGATCTTCGCCTCGTCATCCAGCCATAGCCCGCATGCAGCCATCGTAATCGGCAGCAAGATAGCAAGCGCAACCCATCGAACCGGATCCGCCGCCTTCGCTTGTAACTTAGGCGACATCGTCGTGTTTGTCGGCGGCTGCTTGCCGCAAGGCCGCCGAAAGTTCGGCCACGCTCCCGCCCTCCCCCAGCGCCAGCATGGCGGCGATGATTCGCTCGGCACCCTCGGGACCGTAACGTCGTCCTAACAACTCCCGCGCTTTGTCGTGGCGTTCGCTGCGGTTAGCTGGCGCTGCGGGCGTACCGCGCGGGTAGATCACCTCGCGGGTCAGGGTCCGTCCGCTCTTCAACCGGATGGTGACCCGCCCCGGCCTTCCCTCCGGGGCATAGGCGTCCAGCTTGGGATCGTGGCGTACTTGAATCTTTTGCATCAGCGGCGCAAGGCCCGCGAGGTCTTGCAACCCACGCTCGTCCAGGCGGCCATGCCGCAAAGCGGCCGCGACCGTCGCCCCAGCGCTGAAGCGCGCCGCGAGATCATTACAAGGCGCGTGACTGTCGATCTCCATGGCCGGGCCAAAGGTTTCGACCTCCACCGCCGCCACGTCTGCTTCATCAATCTTCTCGGCGGCAATCAGCTCACCAACGGCATCGTTGACGCCGTGCAGGTGCGCACAGCTCGGATGTAGCTTGAAGTAACCGTTCAACACTTCGTAGCTCGTCCAGCAATCGGCATCGACGCCTTGTACCAAGAAGGCGGGCACTCGCAAGAAGGCGGGTACACGCAAGAAGACGGCGAAGCGCCGCGGCCGCAAGAAGGCCTCGTAGCGCCGCTGTCGCGGGAGGGCCTCGTGGTGCGGACCTAGCCGAAGGTCAGCGCCAGGCCGTTGCTCAGGTTGTGCGTGGGCTCGGGGTCGTGGTCGCG
>JAHEKG010000084.1 GCA_024638475.1 Rhodospirillales bacterium
ATTGCGCATTGACCGCGACGCTCGGCCCCAAGTTCGGCGCTGGCCCTGGGGCCTCCTTGTCGCAGGCGTGATCGTGCTCGGCGGCATCGCGGTCTGGCAGTGGTGGCCCGGGGCGTCCCTGCAGGTCAGTGTCGCAACGGCGCGTGCCCCGACAAGCGCGCGTCAAGCCAGCGTCCTGGACGCGAGCGGCTATGTCACCGCGCGGCGCCAGGCGACGGTTTCGGCCAAGCGCACCGGCAAAGTCAAGGTGGTGTTGGTCGAGGAGGGCATGGCCGTCAACGAAGGCGATGTGGTGGCCTACCTGGAAGACGATACGGAAGCTGCCCAGCTCGCCCTGGTAGAAGCACAGCTGGGATCGGGTCGTGCCGCATTGAAGGAAATCGAGGCACAACTGCGAGAGGCCAAGCGAACCCTGGGGCGTGCCGAAGAACTGGCGGAACGGCGCTTGGCGAGCACGGCCGATTTGGATGCGGCCCGAGCCAGCGTCGAAGCCTTGGATGCACGCTTGGCCGCGGGCGGCGAGGAGGTCAAGGTGGCGCAGCGCAATGTGGCGTTGCAGCGGCAACTGTTTAGCGAAACGGTCATTCGCGCGCCGTTCTCCGGCATCGTTATCGCCAAGACGGCGCAGCCAGGGGAAATGATTTCGCCGGTTTCCGCAGGCGGCGGTTTTACCCGTACCGGTATTTGCACGATCGTGGACATGCAGTCTTTGGAAATCGAGGTCGACGTCAATGAGGCCTACATCCAGCGCGTCCAAGCCGGGCAACGCGTCACGGCGGTACTCGACGCTTACCCGGACTGGCGTATTCCGGCCGAGGTCATTGCGATCGTACCCACGGCGGATCGGCAGAAAGCCACCGTACGGGTAAGGGTCGGTTTCCTTGAAAAAGACGACCGGGTTTTGCCGGACATGGGCGTCAAGGTCGCGTTCCTCGACGCAACGGCGACCGCCGCCGATAGCGCACAACCACCTACCGGTGTATTAATCCCCACCGCAGCCGTCCAAGGGCACGGCAGTGGTAGTTTCGCATGGGTACTGAAGGATTCGAGAGTAACGCGCAGAGATTTACGCCTCGGGGCGGAACTGGGCGATAGCATTCAGGTCATCGACGGCTTGGATGCCGGCGAGCGGGTTGTCGTGGCGCCCCCGGCGGGGCTTCGCGAAGGTGTCGAAGTCACGGTGGGCATCTAACCCACTAAGGGGAGAGAAGGTTGACTGCAGCGGATGTGTTGGTCGAAGTGGCGGGTGTCACGAAGAGTTACCAAAAAGGCAAAGAGACCGTCGAAGTCTTGCATGGGCTGGACCTCACCATTCCACGCGGCGACTTCGTCGCGTTGATGGGCCCATCCGGATCCGGCAAAACGACGCTACTGAATTTGTTGGGCGGGTTGGACCGGCCGACGGTGGGTGGGATTACGGTCGATGGCCAGGCCATCCATGCCATGTCCGGCGGTAGCCTAGCCAAATGGCGGTCCACCAACGTCGGTTTCGTGTTTCAGTTTTACAATCTCCTCCCAGTGCTGAGCGCGGCGCGCAATGTCGAGCTGCCGCTATTGTTGACCAATCTGAACGGTGCCCAGCGTAAACAGCATGTGGCTACGGCGCTGGCCGTCGTCGGTTTGACCGATCGAGCCAGTCACTATCCCACTGAGCTATCAGGGGGCCAGGAACAACGCGTGGCCATCGCCAGGGCCATCGTTTCCGACCCGACCCTGTTGCTATGCGACGAACCGACCGGTGACCTGGATCGCGAAACCGCTACGGAGATTCTGCAGCTGCTCCAGGCCCTCAATCGCGATCACGGTAAGACTGTCGTCATGGTGACCCACGATCCACAGGCTGCCGAGTACGCGAAGCGAATTCTGCACCTGGACAAGGGCTCGCTGCTGGAGAAGGCGGCGTGAAATACTTCGGTTTGATTTGGAGCAACATGTGGCGCAAGCGTATCCGCACCACCCTCACGATCTTATCGGTCTTCGTCGCCTTTCTGCTGTTCGGCATGCTGTCCGCGTTCGAGCTGGCGTTCGACGGCAGTAACGCCAGCATCGAGAATGCCGAGCGGCTGATCAGCGTCCACAAGGTGTCGCTGATCAATTTCCTGCCAATCGCCTACGTGGAACGCGTTCGCAACCTGCCGGGGGTGGCGAACGCGACTCATTCGACCTGGTTCGGCGCTTACTATCAGGAGAGTCGCAACACGTTTGGTCAATTCCCCGTGGATGCGGAGAGCTACCTGGCGCTTTATCCGGAATTTACCTTGCCGCCGGAGCAGGAAAAGGCCTGGTTGAATAACCGCACCGGGGCGGTGGTGGGGCGCGCTATTGCCGATCAGTTCGGATTCAAAGTCGGTGACCGGGTGCCGCTGACGTCCACGCTTTGGACGAATATGGATGGCAACAAGTCCTGGGAATTCGATATCGAGGGCGTATTCGAGGATAGCAGCGGTAACGGTAACAGCGTCTACATGCTGTTTCATTACGACTACTTCGATGAAGCGCGCGCATTCGCAAAGGGCGAAATCGGCTGGATCATCGAGAAGGGCGACGGTTCCCGTCCGAATACGGAACTGGCTGCGGATATCGATTTAATGTTCGCTAACTCTTCCGCCGAGACTAAGACGACCGATGAGGCAGCGTTCGCAGAAGAGTATGCGAAACAGTTCGGCAATATTGCCCTCATCGTCACCGCGATCCTCGGCGCCGTGTTCTTTACGATTCTGCTGGTGAATGGCAATACGATGGCGCAGTCCGTGCGGGAGCGCATCCCGGAGCTTGCCGTTCTCAAGACCTTGGGGTTCGGTCCGGGTACGATCCTGGGGATGGTGCTGTTGGAGGGTGTGCTGCTCGCGTTCATCGGCGGCGTCGCCGGAATCGTGGCGGCGAAATGGTTGCTGGTCATGGCCTCGAAAGCGATGGCCTCGACGCTACCGGGGGGCTTGACTCTCAACGCGCAAACTATTGCCTGGGCCGTGGCATTCATGTTCCTGGTGGGAATGGCGTCGGGGCTGTTGCCCGCCGTGCAGGCGATGCGCTTGAGTATCGTGCAGGCATTGGCAAGGCGCTGACATGAAGTGGCTACGGCAGGTCGCTGCACTGACCATTCTGAATATTCGCACGCTTCCCCAACGCTTGGGGTCCTCCACGGTCGCCGTGGTCGGCATCGGGGCGGTGGTGGCGGTTTTCGCGGGGGTTCTGTCGATGGCCAATGGTTTCGAGCGGACGGTGGCAGGGACCGGTAGCGACGATATCGCCATCGTGTTGCGGGACGGCAGCAACACCGAGTTGACCAGCGGCCTAAGCTTGGAGCACACCCGGCTCATCGCCGGTGCGCCCGGCGTGCGGCGCGATGCCAACGACGAGCCCATCGTATCGGCGGAATTGTTCGTGATCGTCGAACTCCAAAAAAAGACGACGGCCAGCGCGGCAAACGCCGCACTGCGTGGGATCCAGGCCAACGGCCAGGCCCTGCGCAAGCGCATGGAAATCGTCGAAGGCAGGATGTTCGAACCCGGGAAGTACGAGATTATCGTTGGCCGTGGGGCGCAGCACCAGTTCGTGGGTTTAGAGCTTGGCAACAGCATTCGCTTTGGCCAGACGGAGTGGACGGTCGTCGGCGTGTTCGCGGATGGCGGGTCGGTGTTCGAATCCGAGCTGTGGTGTGACGTGAGGGTTTTGCAACCGGCCTACCGTCGCGGCAGCACCTTTCAAACGGTCCGCGCCCAGCTCGTCGATCCGGCTAGCCTGGCTACTTTTGAGGAGGCATTGGAGTCTGATCCCCGCCTCGAAGTGGATGTGTTTGGCGAGCGCGAATATTACGCAGAGCAGGCCGAGCCGGTCACCAATTTTATTCGCTTCGTGGGTTATCCGCTGGCCTTCCTCATGGCCATCGGCGCAATTTTCGCGGCGATCAACACCATGTACTCCTCGGTGTCGGCGCGGTCCCGGGAAATTGCCACGCTACGCGCGCTGGGGTTCGGGCCGAGCCCAATTGCCTTGGCCACCCTGCTTGAGGCAGCGGTGCTGGGGGTACTCGGCGGGATTCTCGGCGGCGCGGTCGCCTACCTCGGGATGAACGCACGGACGGCCTCGACCCTAGACATGCAAAGCTTCAGCCAGGTGGCGTTTAACTTTGCAGTTACCGGGGAGCTGCTCATTGACGGGTTGTTGGCCGCCTTGGCCGTCGGCCTGCTCGGCGGGTTGTTTCCGGCCGTTAGAGCGGCCCGGGTCCCGGTTGCTGTAGCCTTACGAGGATTTTAAGTAATTGTTGTAACTTACTGATATAAATCCTAAAGCTAAGGGAAATCATCAATCAGGACTAGGCGAATTCGGGCGGCCGCGTCGTCGACCACCACCACGCCATAAATCCCCGATCCATTCAACGTCACGGTGACTGGCGCGCCGATGACATCGGTCGTGCCGCTGGCGGTCACGACGATGTCATAGTCGCCGGGGAGAAACTGCAGATAAGGCGAGAATCCCAATTGGAAGTTGGGTGTCACCGGGGTTGCGTCGTTGATATCCGTGCCGGTGGGCACCACATAAATATTGACCGGCCCCTCGGTTGTTGCGCCGCTGGCGAGGCGGAGTTTTGCCGCACCCGGGAACAATCTGAGGTCGTCCGCTTCCTGCGCACCGACGATGGCGCCCAAATCCCCGCCAACCAGGAGTGTCGTCCGCAGCGCCACGGGGATGGTGGTGTCCTGGTCCAGCTCGGCGTTCATGCTGCCTGCCGGGGCGACTTTGATGTTGCGGGTTCCGCTGGCGAGGGCCGCGTAATTGCTGACTGTTTCGGAGGCGACGGCCGGGTGCAGCGGTGCCGCGAAATTATCATCGATCACCAGGTCCAACGCACCCGCCTGGGAGCTCGCATTGAGAAACCGGATTTCCGGGGCTGCCGTGGCATTGAAGACTTCTTGGGTGCCATTCGCGCCGTTGAAATTCAATACAGCGCTGATATTCGACGTCGTCGTTCCAGCACTGTCCGCCAAGGTGACGAATACCCGATCGCCATCGGCCAGCGTGAACGTCCCCGAAGTGAACAAGATCGTATTGGGATCCGCGGGTGGCGTGGCCGAAATGACATAGTCGCCTGCGGGTAGGGCACCTTCGAGCACGGCGTTGGAAGGACCGATGGCCGGGGCGAAGGCCTGCGCGCCCGGCAACGGTGTCCCCGGCGGTTCGATAAAAAGGTCGACGCTGCCGATGGTGCTGGCAAGATGCATCAGATCGATGGCGGTTTGCCCCGCGGGCGCTTCGGCGATATCGCGGTCGAATGCGGTGACGACGAAATTATTCGGTGTGGGCTCCGTGATCACAAAGGTGTAATCGCGATCGACATCGATTGTGCCCGGAAAACTGGCCACTCGGGTAGGGTCGGTCGCCCCGGGTGCCGTGACTTCGATATTGAAGGTGTAGGTATCGGAGTCGACGACAATAAAGCCCGTGCTCTGCTTGTAGCCGAGCGTACCCTCGACTCTTTCCACGCGCAGAAAGCCGACCGTGGCGCGGCTCGACACCATATTGAGGGCTCTGATTCGGCCGTCCGGGGGGTTGACCGTGCCGCCGCTGCCACAGCCACTTAGGCACGTGACTATGGCTAATAAGCTCCCGATCCATCGGGCCATGGTGAAGCTCCTACCGCTGTACAGGACCGGCAAGGTTACTAGAGAATCGACTCAACCAGAACTATCCTGGAGTTTCAGCGCGTCCGGCCCGGCCTAAGGGGGCCTCGATCAGGCCAGATTGGCAGGCGTCCGAAGGATTCTGGTCTTGTTTTGGCGCCCCGGGAGCAGCCGCGACTGCCGTATCCGGAGCGCATTTCCGCGTTCGCATCCCAAGTGGTCGAGGCGTGCCCGGCGCTTTTTTGTCAGTCTAATCGTGTTGACTAATTGGGCGGGACCGCGCCGGCAGGCGGATCAAGGATCTTGCTAGACTCACTGGACGGTGTCTCGCCGTGCCAGAGTAGGCCGATGTCGGAGCGAAAATCGCTGTTACCTAAGCTGGACCCCCTCTTCATGGGCTGGTCCGTGGGCACGTTTGGCGTTTCGGTCTTGCTCAATACTCAAAACGCATTCGCGCTGTTTTTTTTCGTTCAAGTGCTCAGTATCGAGCCTTGGGTTGCCGGCGCCATCATTACTGGCTCCAAAATCTATGACTCGGTCACCGACCCGATAATGGGGACCATTAGCGATCGGACTCGGTCGAGGTGGGGCCGGCGCCGGCCGTACCTACTTACGGGAGGGATCGCCTGCGGTATCTGCTTCGCACTACTGTTCGCGATGCCCACGTTCGCGAGCGAGACACTCACACTGGTTTACATTACCGGGGTGCTGCTGCTCCTGGCCACCGCCTATACTATTTTCAACGTGCCGTATCTGGCGATGCCGACGGAAATGGTGGAGAGCTACGACGATCGTTCCCGGTTGATGTCTTATCGGGTCGTATGGATTTCATTTGGTACCTTCGTCGCGGTTTCCGTGGTGCCCGCGTTTCTCGGTTTGCTCGAAGAGATGAATGTCGACAGTCGTACTGCGTTCGGGATCATGGGTGTGGCGGGCGGGATCGTGATTTCCACCGCAATGGTTGCCTGTTTCTTCGGTACCCGGCACGCGAAGTTTACGGATTCTGTCCGGGTGACCATACCCTTCATGCAGCGCGTGCGCATGGTGGCGGATAATCGGCCGTTCTTGTTGTTCCTCGGCATCAAACTCACGGGCCTGTTGGCGTTCGCTGCCATTTTGGCGGCAAAACCTTTCTTCGTGACCGTCGTTATGCAGCGCGGCCTCGAGATCGTGGGTCTGTTCGGGCTAATGCAGCTGGTGGGCCAAGTATCCACGTTGCCTCTTTGGCTTGCCTACGCCAAACGGGTCGGCAAGCGCCGCGCGCTGATGGTGGCGACCATGGCAATGATTGCGTTCACGGCAACCTGGTTCTTTTCGGGCCCGGACGAGAGTCTTTGGCTATACGGCCTGCGGGGCCTACTCCTGGGCATCGGCGCCAGCGGCACGCAGTTGGCCGGGCAGGCCATGTTGCCCGATGTGATCGAGTACGATTACCGTTTGACGGGCTTGCGCCGCGAAGGCATTTACGCCGGTTTCTTGAGTTTTGCCGAAAAGCTCGCTTTCACCCTATCTGCAGTCATCATCGGCAGCTATTTATCCTACATGGGCTTCATCAAGGGAGCGTCGGCGGCCGATCAACCCGCCAGCGCGGTGACGGCGATTCTCCTCTTGCAGGCGCTCTTGCCCATCGGTTTGTATATCGTCAAGATGGTGCTTGTGTACTTTTACGACTTGGATGCCAACAAGCTCAAGAATACCCAGCCGCCGAAATTGGCTGAGGAGCCGGCCGCGTGACCGGGTTCCTACTGCGCCTGTTGATCACTTCGGGGGGCTTGTGGTTGGCGGATTTCTTATTGAGCGGCATCCGCATCGACAGTCTAGGCACCCTAGCAATCGCAACGTTATTGTTGGGCATCGTCAATGCATTGGTGCGACCGTTGGTTGTGTTTTTTACGTTACCGCTGACGATTCTAACCCTTGGATTGTTCCTGATGGTCGTCAACGCCGCCATGTTCGGATTGGTGGCCGTGCTGCTGGACGGCATGCATGTGGCCGGGTTTTTCTCGGCGCTACTCGGCTGGTTGATCGTCTCTGTAACGAGCACGGTCGCTTCCTGGTATGTGGGTCCTAAGGGCCGTTACCAAGTCATGGTTGTGCAGCGGCGTTAGCGGTTGCCGATGTTAAGGGTTGCCGTCCTCACATTGGGGTTGTCGTTGCTTGCGCCAAGATTGGCGGTCGCGGCGCCCTTCACTGCCCCAAACCTATCGCCCCCCGTGCTTATCCACGGTGGCCCGAGCTGGACCGTGTCCCCCGAGCCGAATCAGCGGCTGACGTTTGAGCTCACCACGGCCGTTGCCAATCATTTCTCCTCGGATAACAACGGTGGCAGCTCGATTCGGCTGGATGGTGAGACCCGCTACCTGCATTGGGGGATACGCAGCAGACTACGGGACCGATGGCTGGTCGGCTTCGATCTAAGTTGGTTACAACACACGCCGGGAAAGCTCGACCGAGTGATTGACGGCTGGCATGATTTTTTTGGCTTGCCGAATGGCGGTCGAGATCGAACCCCCCGCGATCAACTCCAATTTCGCTACGCCAACGGTGGTAACTCGATATTCGATTTGACCCAGCGGGTCACGGGGATGGGAGACACTCGGATCGGGGTTGGACGCATCCTCGGCCCGAAGGCCAATTGGTTGCTTTGGGGCGAGCTGAAACTGCCAAGTGGCGACGAACAACGCTTGACTGGCAGCGGCGCGGTGGATAGCACGTTGAGTCTCACTCAGCGCGGCACCGGCCAGTGGCGCGAGCGCGCATTGGATTGGTATTGGGGTGTTTCCGCAAGCAGCCTCGGCAACGGTGACCTTGTCGGGGCGCCGGTCGAGGACTGGGTCATGCGCCTCATGGCCGGTATGAGCTACTCGATCTGGTCGCGGGTTGCCTTCGTCACCCAGCTCGAGGCAGCGACGCCGCACTACGGGGGTGGCCTGGATGCGACTGGAAAAGCGGCGTTACCCCTGACGCTGGGGGCCAAGATTCGTCTCGGCACCGGTTCGTCGCTGAACTTGGCCCTTGTGGAGGATCTCTCGGTGGATAGTTCGCCGGACGTCACCTTCCTCATCAGTTTTACGATCAATCGATAATCCGTTGATAGACAAGGCAGAAAATATTAATTTAGGGCGGCAAATCGATTGGCCTCGTTGGTACCGCTTGGTAGGCTGCGCTATGGGAAATGTCTTGCCGTTTAGGCCGCCTGTGCCCGCTCAGTTTGGGCGTTGCCCCCAATGCGGAGGCGCAACCGGCGTGATGAATATCGGTAAGTCGCACTGGGTCTATTGCAAGCCCGATCGCACCAAGTGGTTTGTCGGCTGCAGCCTGTTAGCCAGGCCGAAGCATGAAGGCCCACGTCAATGGCTGGCTAATTCGCAGCGGCTCGCCGGCTTTCGCGAGGTTTGCCCGGCGACTCCTCGGGGGCCGCGGGTCGCGACGGACTGAAGCAAACGGACTAGGAGGGCCTAGGATGTCAGAGAACTACAAGGCGGCAGGCTACGGCAGCTTCGATATCGAGTTTGGTCAACAGGCGGCGATTCTCGTCGTCGATTTTCAGTTGGCGTTTACTGACACGGCTTTCCCCATGGGCGATCTACCCTTGGTGGACAAGGCGGTCGACCAGACAAGCAAGTTACTCGACGTAGCCCGATCGGCGGGTGTTCCCGTGGCGAGCTGCTACACGGCCTACAACAGCCCCAAGGACATGCCCCTATGGAAGGTCGCAGCGGTCCGGGAGGAGTTCTTTTACGGGCATCCCTGTACGGAAATAGACCCGCGGGTACACGATGCAGAGCACGATTTCGTGTTCTGTAAGAATGCCCCGTCGATTTTTTTCAACACGCCATTAACGACATTTCTCATCAAGCACCGGGTGGATACCGTGATTGTTACGGGCTGCGTGACGAGCGGCTGTATTCGCGCGTCGGTGATAGATGCATTTTCCCACGGCTATCGAGTCTTTGTGCCGGAGGATTGTGTTGGCGACGTCGACGAGCGTCCTCATCACGACAACCTCAGGGATATGGCCCGGCGGTATGCAGAGATCACCGATGCCGCGGCGATGATACGTCGTTTAGGTGGGGTAGAAGCGGGCGCGCGGGCGGCCAGGGGGTAGGTTGGGGCGATTCGCGTCCGGCCCGCAGTCCGATATCATACTTCGATGTTTGCTCAGACCAGGGCACACGTATAATGGCAACCGATTCACTCAAACTTGGACTACAACGACATGATACGTATTGGCACATTATTGGCGCTGGCCCTGATCGTAATTGGCTGCGGCACTTCCGACGAGCCGGTTGCCGGCCCAACTTCGGCGCCACCGGCGCCCGCGTCCGCACCTAAAGCTGCGGCGAGTTTCGACGTCGGTGAGATCAAGACGGCGGCCGAGTACCTGGAGGAGCCGCGCTTTGCCAATGCGGATACCAAGCGCGGCCGCCTCATATTCCTGCAGTGCCAGGCGTGTCACAGCGTCGATGCGGGCGGTGATCACAAGGTGGGTCCGAATCTGCACGGGCTGTTCGGCTCAACCGCCGCGACCAGGGAAGGCTTTCGTTATTCCCCCGCACTAAAGGAATCCGGCATCGTTTGGACGCCCAAGGCGCTGGAGGAATGGCTGATTCGCCCATCCGGATTCGTGCCCGGCAACATCATGGCGTTCGCCGGCATCAAGGACGAGAAGGATCGGACGGATTTGCTGGCCTACGTCCTCACCGTGACCAGCCAGACCGAATAAGCCCGGGTCTAGAGCTCGACGCCTCCGAGGGTAAGGTTGGGCTGGTCGTCGTCATCGTCGTGGTGATGGTGACCCCCGTCGTATTCGAAGTCATGCGGCGTGTGCGGGTGGTTGTGCCCGCCTTGGGCCTCGATCCAGCGATACATCTCGGGCTTCCAATGCAAGATTCGGGATGCCGCCCGCGCGTGGTTTTCCTCCGGCGTCGTCCATGGGTTGAAATGGAAGTGGTTGTAGAGCTGACTGTCGGTGCGGCCGATCGCCAAGATCCCTAATTTGGAAGCAAAGGCGCCATGGTTGATGTAGGGCGGCCGCCAAAAGTAGCCACCGGTCGGCAGGGTGCCGAACTGCATCATCCAGGAATCGCCCCAGATGTGATACGCCTCCTCGCAACAATCATGGTAGGAAATGTTGTCCTGCCAGAAATTCGGCGTCATGCAATATAGGAAGGTGAAGGCATTGGAGCGCTCTTCGTACTTTAAAATCTTTACCAGGCAGCCGGGCGCCGTGGCGGGGAAAAAGTTCGTCGAGGTCCAGCTCATGTTGTCGTAGGCATTGACGCTGATCAGCCGGTGCCGCTCGGCGCGGGCGTGGTCCTCGTCGGACTCCTCGAAGCTGGGCTCCGCGAAGTTATAGAACATGAGGCAAAGTGCGCCACGCGGTGCTGACATCGCCGGCATGCTGACGCCCGGGGGAATGCGGAAATAGCTGCCGGGCCCGTGTTTTACGTCGCCGTACTTGATGTAGCCCGTCTGGACGAAGAATTCGAGTTCCGTGTAGGACATGCCCGGGGGCAGTTTGTAACCGGGTTCGAACCTGACCGTCATGGTGCAGGCACCCGAGTCGTCGTCGATGCTCAGCATTTTGTACTGCATGCCTTTCTTGAACCCGGGCAGGGTCATTTTTTTGAATTTTACGCTACGGTCAACGAAGGGTTCGATATGAGGACGGGCCATCTAGTTTGCTCCTGGAGCCTTGATTGTTGTTGGGATACGAAAAATGGAGCAGGTGTTCTTAAAAGACCACCTTGAATTTTCGCCGTGGCTTTTTCGGGATCTCTTTGGCGTCGATTTTCCTGAGCATGTCCGAGTGCACATTGAAACCCCGGGTCTGGATGCGATCCAAGAATTCCGCAACCCACTTTTCCCGTTTCGGTGATAGGTCGTCCTGCTCCTGGACGATCTTCTTGTAGCGGGTTTTCTGTTCGAGTTTTTCTTTTTTTAGCCACTGTGTGACGGCGAGCGTGCGCTTGCGCTTGATTACTTTCACCATGCTGAGAAGGCTCCTCCAGCTGTGCTTCGGTTGGGTTTCAAGTACCCGAGTTTAGACCCAGTGGGGGGTATTTGCCAAAGGTGGCAGGCGGCCGGTCGTAGAATGGCCATGTTGCGTCCCGGCGGTGGGTTGAGTAGTGTCCTCGGCGTCAGGGTTGGGACGCTGCGGAGAACGGGATGGCAGGACCACTAGCGGGCATCAGGGTGCTCGAAATGACGAGCGTCGTGCTGGGCCCTTGGGCGTGCCAAATCCTTGGGGACATGGGCGCCGACGTGATTAAGGTGGAGGCGCCACGGGGCGATTCCAACCGCGCCCTCGGTCCCTACCGCAACCATCCAGACATGGCAGCCCTATTCTTAACGTGCA
>JAHEKG010000085.1 GCA_024638475.1 Rhodospirillales bacterium
AACGTTTCCGTTGGCCCATCGAGAAAAGCCTGTTCCTCAGCCGTGAGCTTGGGTGCAGGCATGTTCATCAGTTTTTCCCAATGTGGACGGCCCGAGAATAACTCGCCTTCCCACCACACCGTGCCGGCCTCTAATGCCTCTTTTTCCGTCCGGGACATCGGCGGCAGCATTCGTTTGTAAACTTCTAGCAAACGTTTAGAGATGTTGTCGCGGCGAAAATCTTCGAACTGTAAAGAAGCGAATGCGGCGAACAACAGCCACAATATTAGCTTCCAAACGAAACCATCGGCGCCGAATAATGTATACAGCACTAAAGCCACCGCCGCGGCAATTATGCAGGTTCTTAGGTCCGTCCGGCGGTAGGCGAGAGTAATGCCGCCACCGACAAACACGATCAGCCAGAATAGTGTGTCCAAAGTTCCGTCCTAGTCGGTGCTAAGCATGGGGCCTATAAAAGATCGGCCACGTCCGCGCGCTCCTGGCGCAGTTCTTCGTCTGTCGCATCCATCCGCTCGCGACTGAAATCGTCGACGTCCAAGCCCTCTACGATGGAGTAATTACCGTTGCTGCAACTAACGGGATAGGAATAGACGACCCCGGGATCAATCCCGTAGCTACCGTCCGCAGCAACTGCCATGCTGACCCAGCTTCCCGCGGGGGTGCCCAACGCCCAATCGCGGACGTGATCGATCGCGGCGGAGGCGGCCGACGCGGCCGATGACGCACCACGGGCTTTGATGATCGCCGCACCGCGTTGTTGCACTGTCGGAATGAAAATCTCTTGATACCACTTATCGTCAACGACCTCCTTTGCGGGCCGGCCGTTGACCTGGGTATGGGAAATATCCGGATACTGGGTTGCGGAATGATTACCCCAAATAATCATACCCGTGATGTTGCTCACGTGAGTATCGGTTCGAGCCGCCAGCTGCGCCGCGGCGCGATTGTGATCCAGGCGAGTCATCGCGGTAAAATTCCGCGGATTCAAATCGGGCGCGTTCTCACGGGCAATTAGCGCGTTTGTGTTCGCCGGGTTGCCGACGACCAAGACCTTGATGTCGCGGTCGGCGACGGCGTTCAGCGCCTTACCCTGGGCCGAAAAAATCTTCGCATTGCCAGTGAGCAGATCTTTGCGTTCCATGCCTGGCCCGCGCGGTTTCGCACCGACCAACAAGGCGTAGTTGGACGCTTTGAACGCGATTTCGGGGTCATCACTGATGACCAGCCCAGCCAATGTCGGAAACGCGCAATCCTCGAGTTCCATTGCGACGCCCTTGAGTGCGTCCATCGCTGGGGCAATTTCGAGGAGCTGCAAGATGACCGGCTGGTCGGCCCCGAGCATTTGACCGGAAGCGATACGGAACGCGAGTTGATAACCAATCTGTCCGGCGGCGCCGGTAATGCTTACACGTGTGGGTTGTTTCATGGTTCCGTTTATAGGCGCCCGGGGTGGGCGGAAAGGGCGCCGATTGTAGCACGCTGGAAGAAGGCGGCAGCTCGCGATAGATGCCCAAATTCAGGGGTTCGCGGCCTGTTTTAGAGCCATGGATCGGCGCCGTTTGCGGGAGGTTTTTTGATGACTCGGCATACGCGGCCGCCAGCGCGGGCGGAGTGATTGTGGCCGGTGAAGACCAGACGTTTGGGCTCAAATAATTGACATTAGTGTTATAGTCAACTATAACACTAAACCATTAGGACGGGCCATCGCATCGGTAAGGTCGGGAGAACAACCTATGCATAGATCATTTTTTCTATTAAAAACAATCGTATATGGAATATGTGGTCTGATGATTACAAGCTATCCGGCCCTCGGTACCGATGACGAAGCCACGCAACCAGCCCGCGAGGAACTGCGCACGGAGGTCAAGGCTTCTCTCGCCCCTCCGGAACGCGCCGCTCGGGAGGCCGCCCACAAAGTGGGCAAAGCCGTTGCCGCCGAGATTGTGGCCAACGGCCTGAACACGGAGGTTCTAAAACAAGGCCTGAATTCCGCCAACAAACCTCGCAAGGTGCTGGCGTTAAAGAGCGAAGCCGGCAAAGCATCAGGGCAATCGGATCAGACATGAGTTAAGGTCAGGATTCCGCCGATGATGGCTTTTGGATTTCCGGCGATGCCTGCCGAGTGGGACGATAACCAGCCGATTTATAAACAACTTCGCAACCGCGTCGTTGCGATGATCCTAGATGGCGTCATCAAGGATGGTGATGCACTCCCCTCGGTCCGCTCCGTGGCGGCAGATTATCGACTCAACCCACTCACCGTTCTCAAGAGTTACCAAGAGCTGGTGGACGATCAGTTGGTGGAGAAGCGCCGTGGGCGGGGTATGTTCTTAACGGATGGGGCGCGCAAGAAACTATTGAAGGAAGAGCGCCAACGCTTCCTCGAAGACGAGTGGCCCCGCATTCGTAGCATGATCGAACGACTGGGCCTGGATCCGGATGACCTGCTCAAAGACTAATGCCGCCCTGATTCGGTTCGGCTGCCGCGACCATAAGTCTCCAGTAAATCGTGTTTCTTCAAACTAGCGCGGAGCTGGTGGTAGGTGAGGCCGAGTAATTCGGCCGCAACCCGTTGATTCAAGTTTGCATCGATCATGGCGTCCTCGAGGACGCCGATTTCGAATTCCCGAACCAAGCCTTTGAAGTCCACCGGGAATTCGAGTCCATGATTGTCCGTGTCGGGCGGCGGCGGGGCGCCCGCCGGACTGGATTCAGCGGCCGGCTCATCTTCCTGGACTGCGCTGATGCGAAACGGCGACGCGAAAGGGTCGAAGTTAATCTGCTTGATGGTTGCACCATTCGCGCTACGGTAAACGCTGCGCTCGACCGTGTTTTTCAATTCCCGAACATTTCCCGGCCAGTCATGGTTAAGTAACGCAGAAGCGGCGGTGGCGGAAAACCCCGCGAATAACGAGCGTTTCAATTCGGCGCTCATGTTGACCGCAAAATGATAAGCCAAAGTAAGGATATCCTCGGGACGCGCCCGCAACGGCGGCACATAAATAACGTCGAAGGCAAGCCGGTCTAGTAGATCCGGCCGAAACTGTCCTTTACGCGCAAGGCGCGGTAGATCCTGGTTGGTGGCAGCGACCACGCGGACATCGCAGTTCAAGGTGGCGCCGCCTCCGACGCGCTGAAACTCGCCGTATTCGATGACGCGGAGGATTTTCTCTTGCATACGAAGCGAAATAGTCGCCAGTTCGTCCAACACCAAAGTACCCCCATCTGCCTGCTCGAAGCGCCCGACATGGGTCTTCACCGCGCCGGTGAAGGCCCCTGCCTCGTGACCGAATAGTTCGGACTCCAAGAGGCTTTCCGTGAGCGCCGCACAGTTCACCTTGATGACCGGCTGCTCCCAACGTGGCGACAGGAAATGCAGCCTAGACGCGAACAGTTCCTTGCCGGTACCGCGTTCGCCGATCACGAGGACGGGTTTGGCGAGCTGCGCAGCCTGCGAGACATGCTCTAAAGCCGCTAGGAAGGCGGGCGCCTCGCCGATGATATTGCCGGCTTCTCGTTCGCTCATGATCGCGTATCTGGCTAATTATTAGCTAATTCTACCAATTTGTTGCCATTTTCGCTAAATATTCCCCATTAACCCTGCGTTCGGGAAACGGATCTTTCTCATTTAAAAACAAGCCCTTAGCTCGCCTCCGTGAGGTTGGCACGTTTAGTGCAACTGGGCTAATAGGGCGGTTACCGTCCTGGCAAGCTAATTCGAACCTGAAGAGGACCGTACACATGGGTATTTTCTCGCGCTTCAGCGATATCGTTAACTCCAACATCAATGCCATCCTGGACAAGGCCGAAGATCCAGAGAAGTTGGTTCGCCTGATGATTCAGGAGATGGAAGACACCTTGGTGGAAGTGCGTTCCGCGGCGGCGCGTACCATCGCCGACAAGAAGGAATTGGGGCGCAAACTGAAGGCGCTTACCAAGGAGGGCGACGGCTGGCAGGAAAAAGCCGAGCTGGCTATTTCGAAAGGCCGTGATGATCTGGCGAAGGCCGCTTTGGCGGAACGCGCCAAGGTGAAGGCGGCGGTGGAGGGGTTGAGCCGGCAAACGGAAGCCGTGACCGAGGGACTGGCGAAGCTCAATACCGACATCGCACGCTTGGAAGAAAAACTTGCGGATGCCAAGGCCAGGCAGAAAGCCATTATTGCGCGCCACCAGACGGCGAGTCATCGCCTCCAGGTGAGGACCAAGATCCACGATCCTAAAGTCGACAATGCATTCGTCAGGTTCGAGTCGTTCGAGCGTCGCATGGAGGATCTGGAAGGGCGTGTCGAAGCCTATGACTTAGGTAGCCGCAAGGATCTGAATAACGAGTTCGCCAACCTGGAGTCCGAGGACATGGTCGAGAAGGAGCTCGCCGACCTCAAGGCGAAGATGGCTGAGACTCGGTCCACCGCGAGCAAGTAGAGATGGGAGAACTTATCGCCATTCTGTTCATGGTGTTGGTGCTGCCGCTGGCCATCGTGATGCATTACGTCACCAAGTGGAAAGCGACCCAAGGACTGTCAACCGAAGAGGAGCAAATGCTGGAAACCCTGTGGAAGGACGCTAGCCGCATGGAAAGCCGTATTAATAGTTTAGAGACGATCTTGGACCATGAGGTGCCAGATTGGAGGAAGCGGGTATGAATTCGAATCCCTTAGTGGAACTCGTTGAGTTTCTCCGCCGCCTGCATCGCGACAGCGACAACGGCTGGTTACTTGGCGTCTGCGCCGGTCTGGCCGACTATTTTCGCGTCAACGTGGCCGGCGTGCGGCTCCTGGCCGTCATCTTGGCCTGGTTTTATACCTTAGCGGCGCTGATTGGCTATGTCGTGTTGGCCGTGCTCATGCGGCACCGGCCCCTAACCTACCAGGGTGGCTCCGAGGAGCGCCAATTCTGGTCTTGCGGGCGGTCCGCCGGCAAGAATATGGGTGACGAGCGCGAAACGGGTAAGCGGCGATGAGTGCCTCTACACACACTACGGCAAAACGCCTTTGCCGTGACCGTGACAAGGGCCGTATTCTCGGCGTTTGCGCAGGCTTAGCAGACTATTTCGGTTTCGATCTCGGGCTAACCCGGATCGTGACTTTCTTCGCCCTATTGTTTTTCACTCCGGCCATCCTGCTTGTGTATTTTGCATTAGCATTGCTGTTACCGGTCAAACCGCGTAGTGAGGAAGTCGTCGATGTCGCCGAGCAGGCGTTCGTAAAATCCGTTCGTTCGGAACCCCAGGCCGTGCTTTCCAGCGCACGCCATAGGTTTAGGGAGTTGGAGCTGCGCCTCCAAAAACTTGAGAAATATGTAACATCCTCAGCCTATAACCTGGATAAGGAATTCGAGTCTCTCGATGGTTAACGTTAATTGCACCCAAAGGAGGTAGGGCCCGACGTGTTGAACGCATTTGAATTCGTCCTAGGCATATTGATCATCGTCTTTGTCTACAAGACGATTGAAAGCTACATTAAGTCCCGTTCCGCGCCGGCGCAAGCGGGAGCGGAGAAGACGGACCTTGACGCGGACCTGCGGGCATTAGAGGAACGCGTGCGGGTCCTGGAGCGCATCGTCACCGACGAGCGCTATGATCTCAAACGCAAATTCAAAGATTTGGAAGACTAGCGCACGTTAAGTGCGCTGCTCCGACCACTATTCGTTTGCGGCCTTGTAGGCGCGCACCTGCTCGTTAAACGCATCCGCCACGCTTTCCATCTCGTCGACCGCGGCGTTGTGTTTGCTGACCAGAATAGCCCGTTGTTCTTTTTCGGCATCTTCGTCGTCATCGACGAGACGTTCGCTCTCTGCATCGATACAATCCAGGTACTCTTCCATGGCCGACATATAACCCTTGACGGCTTGTTGGCCGTCTAACATGTTGTCCTGGGAAGCGGTTCTGCCATCCGGCACCTCGATCCGAGTAGGATATTCACAACTCAACGCGGGCAAGGCGAGGCAAGCCAATGGCAAGGCCACAAAGAGCAAGGATCGTTTCATCATGTTTAACTCCATAATCGTCCAGTGGTTCGTTACTGTGCAGGCGGCAATTATGCCCTATGCCTTGCCGGTGGCGCTACGCAGACGCCCGCGGAAATGCCAATTATCTAATATTTTCATATGGTTAGCCTTTTGTTTCGGGTCCTTTGGGGCGCTGGCGGGGTGCCAATATTCAGCCGATTCAGATTCATTCCGGGTACAGCGGATCATTGACGGTGACAGCATTCGGGTGACGGCTTCCGGCCAGGCGCTGGAGGTTCGGTTGGCCGGCATCGACGCGCCAGAATACCGCCAGCCGTTCGCCGACCAGGCAAGACGGCGTCTCGCCGAACTCGTGCTCGACCGGGAAGTCAGGCTCCGGGATGCCGAGCAGGATCGGTATGGTCGTACCGTCGCCGTGCTGATCCGTGCCAGCGACGACTTGGTTGTGAACGCCGAACTCATTCGTCAGGGCGCCGCCTGGGCGCATCCGAAATACGCGTACCCCGGTTGGTTCAAACTCGAGCGGGAAGCGCGGTCCGCACGCCGTGGCTTGTGGGCGGATGCTCGCGCTATCCCCCCATGGGATTGGCGTCGTGAACATGGTACGACGTACTCACGCAAATAGGGCGCGGTACCGATTGGTGCCCTCTGCCTGGTGCAATAGCAGCTCTAGATAGGCCTCAGCATTCAGCGGGTCTCCGAACAGATGGCCCTGGACAAACTGACAGCCGTTACGTCTAAGAAACTCTAGTTGCTCTTCCGATTCCACGCCTTCGGCTACCACCTTCATCTTCAGGCCCCGGCCCATAGTGATGATCGTGCTCACGATCATGGCATCGTCTTTGTCCATGGGAATATCCTTAACGAAAGACTGATCGATTTTTAGAGTACTGATCGGGAATTGCTGGAGCGCACTAAGCGACGAGTAACCGGTGCCGAAATCGTCGATCGACAGACTCAATCCCATACCATACAGGGCATCTAAAGTCTTGATGGTACGCTCGGCGTCTTCCATCAAGGTCGTCTCCGTGATTTCCAACTCCAGGCAGGTCGGCGATACGCCATTTTCGCGGAAGATTCCGCTGACTCGATCTATAAAATTCCTTTGTCGAAGTTGCTTCAAGGACAAATTCACCGCAACTCTACCCGGAGACGGCAACGAACGTTGCCAGGACCGATAGTCGGAGCATACTTGGTTAAGCACCCATTCCCCAATCTGCAAAATAAGATTTGTTTCTTCGGCCAGCGGTATGAAGTCGCCAGGATAGATCAGCCCCTTTTCCGGCACGTCCCAACGCACCAGTGCCTCGGCTCCGTCGATTTGCCCGGTCCTGACATCGTACTTGGGTTGATAGTGCAGCCGCAGCTCGTTGCGCTCAAACGCCCGCCGCAGTTTGCTCTTGAGCATGAGCCGCTCAACCGCTGCCGTATTCATGTCGGGCGAGTAAAACTCGAAGCAGTTGCCGCCCATCTTCTTGGCCTGGTACAGCGCAGCATCGGCATTTCGAATGAGGTCGATTACGTTGTCGGCATCGTTGGGATGTACCGCGATACCGATGCTTGCGGAAACGAATATCTCCTCTCCTTCTACCATAAAGGGCTTACCGATGGATTCCAACAACTCGCGCGTGATGCCGCGAAGCTGCGCGAGTAAACTGTCCATCTGGTCGAAGCCGCCGATGATGACGGCAAATTCATCGCCCGCTAAACGTCCTGCGGTCGCCGATTCGGGAAGTTGGACATTAAGGTGGCCGGCGATGTGTTCAAGGCAAGTATCCCCGGCCGCGTGTCCGAAGGTGTCGTTAATATCCTTGAAGTTGTCGATGTCGATGTACATCAGCGCGAGGTAACGATCCGATTTTCGAGCCCGCGCCATGCCCTGCTGAAGCAAGTGTTGGAATTGCATGCGGTTCGGCAGTTTTGTCAATGGATCAACCCGGGCCAGATACCGGATTCGTTGCTCCGCCCTTTTTCGTTCGCTAATGTTCTGGGCAGCGTATATTCGACCGACGGTCTCGCCATTGTCATCCAGCAGCACGGATGATGTGTAGGACACGGGTAGCGGTTGCCCGGTGTTAGTCACGAACGTCGACTCTTTCGGATTGGCCTGCGGTACCGCAAAGTCGGTGAGCCGGCGGGCATCCAAAGCCACGATACGAGTGAAATCGCTGCCTTCCAACTGCGACGACTCGTAGCCAAGCATCCGCGCCGCTGCACCGTTCAAGTGCTCGATCTTGCCGGCGGCATCCGTAACGATGACCGCTTCGCTCATGCTAGCGAGGATCTTATCGAGATAATCCCGGCGAATTGTCGTGTCTTGCAAGCGCCGGCGCATCGCTTCGAAAGCCCTTCCTAAGTCGCCCAGTTCGTCTTGACGGTCCTGGATGTCATAGCCGGTATCGAAATCCCCGCGACCGATGCGCCCGGCCTGCTCGGCAAGCCGCCGTAGCGGGTTCACCATATGATGTGCGCCATACAAAGCGATGCCGGTACCCAGCAACAACACAGCCAACGCGCCCCAGAGGTGACCTCGCCGTACGCTGCGCTGCAGCGCGCCGAGTTCCTCGTTCAGCGTCGGCACGTACGCATTCACTAATTCATTGATGTCGTCAGTATGGAAGAATATTTTCAAGCGGTCATTGTTGGACGCCGTGAAATCCAGCGACCGTACCGCGGCTGAATTAGCTGCCGCCTCGGCAGTCGCGGCGGGGACATCGACCCGGCTGTCATTGATCAGAACTGCTGTAATACCGAGGTCGCTAAACAACGGCGCGAGTACGCCACTAGCTAGCGGGCTGGCTGTGACAAGGGTATGAATTCTTGCCGCGGCTTGTTGGATGCGGGTCTGGCGCTGTTCTACCAACAGTTGGCGTCGCCCGTCTCGCACCGCAGATTCTATTGAGGTCTGCTCGCTCCACATGGCCATGGCTAATACCGCCGCGAGGGTTACGGTGACGGTAACCACGGCGAGCACGTATTTAGAGAGCAGGTGGCGCATAGGCTTGTTAGTAGCCGAGCCGCGTATGCTATGCGGCAGGGCTTTAATTATGCTCCCAGCAAACCACATCTGCTTTCGGGAAGCCAGTCCGATACGACAAAATAGGCCGAAAACAGCTGCCGCGCGCCGGAACTGGTATCGCTTAATGCTATTCCTGGGTTAGCCTTACGTCGGCACGTTCCGGTGAGATTTAGCCGATGGCGAAGACTGCCCTCATTGTCGATGATTCCGCGTCAGCTCGGTTCATATTGAGCCGGTTGCTGTTGCAGCATGAGTTGAACGTGGACACCGCCGAATCCGCCGAGGACGCGTTGGAATACCTGACTCAGCAACGCCCCGATGTCATCTTCATGGATCATCTCATGCCTGGTATGGACGGTTTCCAGGCCGTGAAAGCCATCAAGGCCAATCCAGCCACGGCTACCATACCCATCATGATGTACACCTCGCAGGAGGGTGAGTTGTACGTTGGCCAGGCGAGGGCGCTGGGCGCCCTCGGCGTCTTGCCCAAGCAAGTAAAACCCGTCGAGGTGTCGAAGGTTTTACATTCCTTACGGTTAGTGCCCACGGGCCCCGAAGGCCATCCGGAGCAGGGGCAGGTGTCGGTGATGGACCCGCCGGATGCGCGCGATTCTATTCGAGCGTTGTTGGAGGATCTATTTCATCAGCAGCGGCAGGCTTTACAAGAAGAGATTCGCCAAGGTTACGAGCGTCTCGAAGCGCCTTTGGAGCAACCAGCCGAGCCGCCCCGGACATCTAAGTCGCCGGCGATACTCGGGCTGGGGTTAGTGATTGCCGCGCTCGTCGGCGCCTGGTTCGCTTACCTCTACGTCCAGGCAACGAATCGCTGGTCGGAGGCCAATGAACGTAATATCGAGCTATTAGCCAATATTGAAGAGCAGCGCTCGATTATGGAAGCCCAACAGGTCGCGTTGGCGGCGTCAGAGGAGGCGTTCGATTTGGCGGCGGTCGTTGGCGCGTTGGAGTGGGCGGTTAACCAAACCGGTAGCTACGGCGTCACCGAGATCGCGCTGGGCGATGCGCGTGCCGAATCCCTCCAAGACCTGGCGGTTAACCTGCAGGCAATCGGTTTCACCGGTGTCATTGAGTACAATGTTCATGTCGGACAGTTTTGCATGGTGTTCTCGGAACAGGGGACGCTGATACTGGCCCCGGACGACCTCGTGCTGGGCAGCTGTGCGCAATTGGGGTGGCCGGATCAAGAAGCGTTTGTATTGGCGGAGCGACAAACCCTCGCCTTCGCGAATGCGGTGGCACAGATTAACGGCCGCGCGGCAACGGCGAACATCGGGGTTGAAATAGTACCCCGCGGGCAGCGGCTCCCGAGTATCCCCTATCCCCCTGCAAGCCCGGAGATTCTAGCTGGCGATTGGAACCGAATTGCCGCCGCCAGTCATCGCGTCGATATAAGACTGCTACAGCGTTAGTGGTTGCGACATGAACGTCTCCAAAGCGGTGCAACCGGCCGATTATCCTGTACCGTTGGGTTTTTCGAATCCCCACGTTCAATCCGTGCTGGCAAGCAATCGCGCGCGAAAACAGCTCATGTTTCGGCGTGCGCAGCGCCTCATCGCAGCCTCCGAACAGGTCGATATCATCCTGGACGATGGCGTGCATTTGCGCGGCCTTTACGCGCCCGCACCCACTCGGTCTCGCGGTTTAATTATCTTCATTCACGGCTGGGAAGGCAGTGCCGATTCGCAGTACATACTTTCCACGGCTCGCATACTTCATGCCGACGGCTACGAAATCTTCCGCCTCAACCTTCGCGATCACGGCGGGACGATTCACCTCAACGAGGAGCTGTTTCATTCTTGCCGTATCGACGAGGTCGTCGCGGCGGTGCGTTGGCTAACGTTACGGTATGACGCGCCGCGAAATTTTCTCGCCGGGTTTTCGCTTGGCGGAAATTTTGCACTGCGCGTCGCGGCGCGAGCCCCGGGCGCAGGAATCCGACTGGATAGAGTGATCGCGGTTTGCCCGGTATTGCGGCCAGCCAGCACCATGCTGGCGCTCGAGCGCGGGGCCTGGATCTATCGCCATTATTTCTTGTCTAAGTGGCGTCGATCGTTGTGCTTGAAAGAGCGTACGTTCCCGCATCTTTATCAGTTTGGTGATTTGAGTCGGCTGACCACACTAACCCGGACGACTGACTACTTCGTTACCCATCACACTCCGTTCACAAGTTTGGATGCCTACCTAAACGGTTACTCCATTGTTGATGACGCGCTCGCTCATCTCGAGGTGCCCGCCAAGATCATTTTGGCCGATGATGATCCAGTGATTCCTATTGCCGATGCTTCGCGATTGGCAGCGTCGCCGTTGCTCGAAGTTAGGGTGGCGCGGCACGGAGGCCATTGTGGCTTTTTGTCGGGATTGGGCTTGGGTAGCTGGATAGACTGTCAAATAGCGGAGGACATTCGGGCTTTTAGCTAAACGTTATCGGCATCCTGTTTGGCCTGCAGTTCAGTGCGCTTCTCTTCGAAGTGTACCGGGGACTCCCCGCTGGTTACTTTTATCTCGCCTTCGATGATTGCGCCCTCGGCAACGGCGATCGAATTGCCCGATAAGCTGCCGGTGATCTTTGCGGTTCCGGAAACCTCCACTCTTTGAGCGGCGATAACATCTCCTTCGACCTCTCCCGCAATGATCAAGTCTTCGCCTCGCATGGTGCCGCGCCAGATGCCCCCAGCCGCTAACGTAACCGGGCCATCGATACTGCAGTCGCCTTCAACGGTTCCGCAAAATATATATTCTCCTTCACCCTTGATAGTACCGACGATTGCGGTTGCGGCGGCGATGAATGTGGTCGGCCCGTGCTTGTTATCGAGTATCCTTCGTTTTCGGCGGTTCATAGGCTGTGAATTTCCGGCAGGGGATTACGAGCGGCCAATTTAACGTAACGCCAAGCCGTAAAGTGTGGCCTGAATCACAGAACGGAGTTGAGGGTTTTCGCCGCCAGAGTCAGGAAGTGACCTAG
>JAHEKG010000003.1 GCA_024638475.1 Rhodospirillales bacterium
CGTCGAAAAGCGGCCCGATGCAGCGGTATTGAGAATACTCATGCGCGTCCACGCCTCGGTGTCGACCCAAGTATCGTTGGCGCGCTGTTGTGCATTGACGAAACTGCGGAAGTCGGCCGCCGTCATCCACGGGTCCGCGGGTTCCCGAATCGCGCGGATGATCGGGTCGAAAAGGCCCGGTTCAAATCGATTGAACTGCCCGCTTTCGAGCAGGTGCATGACCCTGGAAAAATCCGCGTCGCCCTCGATAATCGCCTGCGGGTCATAGTGAGGGCGGAGGGCCTGGATCTCCTGGACGGTCAACCCGAACAAGAAGAAGTTATCGTTGCCGACCGCCTCGCGGATTTCGACATTGGCGCCGTCGAGTGTGCCGACAGTTACCGCGCCGTTCATCATGAGTTTCATGTTGCCCGTGCCGGAGGCCTCTTTGCCCGCGGTCGAAATCTGCTCGGAAATATCCGCTGCCGGGCAGATGATTTCCATGGCCGACACGTTGTAGTCAGGATAGAAAACTAGGCGTAGCCGACCCTCCGTGAGCGGATCCCCATTGATGACGTGGGCGACGTTGTTGCAGAACTTAATGATGGTTTTCGCCATCTCATAGCCTGGCGCTGCTTTGCCGCCGATGATAGTCGCGCGGGGAGCGAGGTCGTCGCCGTCGCCTCGGGTGATGCGGTCATAGAGATGTATCACGTGCAGTACATTCAACAACTGGCGCTTGTATTCGTGAATTCGCTTCACCTGCACGTCGAAGATCATATCGACCGTCAGTTGCAACCCGGTTTTCTTTTCCAGTTTGCGTGCCAGGCGCTGCTTGTTCTTGAGTTTCGCCGTGCGCCACGCTGTTTGGAAGTCACTGTCGCCCGCAAACGGGGCGAGCCTTTCCAGTTGCGACAGGTCTTTGATCCAGCCATCGCCGATCTTGCTGGTAATCAATGCATTGAGGTCCGGGTTGCAAGCGGCGAGCCAACGGCGTTGGGTTACGCCGTTGGTCTTGTTATTGAATTTGTGCGGCCACAGTTCGGCAAAATCGCGAAATAATCCTTCGGTTAGCAGTTGCGTGTGTAGCGCGGCTACGCCGTTCACCGAATAACTCCCGACGATAGCCAGATAGGCCATGCGAATCATCGGCTCGCTGCCCTCTTGGATGAGCGACATACGTCGAATGCGGTCGTTATCGCCCGGCCATCGTAGTGCCACTTCGGATACGAAGCGGGCATTGATCTCATAGATGATGTCGAGCAGCCGGGGCAGCAAGCGCCGAAACATCGCAACCGGCCAAAGTTCGAGAGCCTCGGGCAGCAAGGTGTGGTTCGTGTACGCCATGGTTTGCGTCGTGATGTCCCAGGCTCGATCCCAGCTTAAATGATGCTCGTCAATCAACAAGCGCATGAGTTCGGCGACCGATACCGCCGGATGCGTGTCATTCAGTTGAAAGACGTGTTTGGCAGCGAACTCATCAAAATCTTCTCCGTGACCCTTGATCCACTCCCTGAGAATGTCCTGCAGGCTCGCCGACGCCAGAAAATATTGCTGGCGCAAGCGAAGCTCCTGACCGTTTTCGGTGGCGGCATTCGGATACAACACCATCGTAATATTCTCGGCGGCGTTCTTGGAGGCAACGGCGTCTGCATAACTCCCGGCGTTGAATTCCTCCAGGTCGAACGCGTCCGTTGCCGCCGCCGACCAAAGACGCAACGTATTTACGACATCGTTCCGATAGCCCGGCACGGGAATGTCATAGGGAATGGCGAGCACGTCATGGGTATCGACCCAGCGGTAGCGGGTTTCGCCGGTGGGGTCAGTAGAGGTTGTCGAATGACCGCCAAATTTTACCGTCTGCGTATATTCGAACCGCTCTACTTCCCAGGGGAAGCCCTCGCGCAACCAGGCATCGGGTTCTTCCACTTGATAGCCGTTCTCGATCCGCTGGTGGAACATGCCATAGTGATAGCGAATGCCGTAACCAGTAACGGGTAGGGCGAGCGTAGCGCAACTATCGAGAAAGCACGCCGCCAGTCGCCCGAGGCCGCCGTTGCCCAGACCAGTGTCCCACTCGCGATCGTAGATGTCCTCGAGTTCGAGGCCGATGCGGTTCAGCGCCTCCCGTGTTTCGGCTTCGATGCCAAGATTAATCAGTGCGTTGCGCAGCAGCCGACCCATGAGAAATTCGAGCGACAGGTAAGCGGTGCGGCGGCCGTCATCGCGGGCCTTGGTCATGCGAGTTCTTGCCCAGCGTTCCATAAGACGATCGCGGGCCGCAAACACGACCGATTGGTACAGAAAAGGCGACTTCGTCTGAATCGTGCGGCGGCCGAGCATGCGGCCGAAATAGTGGGTGAAATCCGCGAGGATCGCATCGGTGGTCATCGGCAGATCGGGCGCCTGCAGTAGCTCGATATCGCCGATCCCGGCCTCGTTGTCAGTTTGTGCGGACATTGACGTCTCCAGCCCGATCGGCGGGCTTCAGTAGCAGCGTTGCCAGCGGCGGTAATTGTAATGCAATGGAGTACGGCCGTCCGTGACTTGGTACCGTCTCGGCCGTAACCAGGCCGTTCCCGAGGCCGCTACCACCATAGCGCTCGTCATCCGTGTTGATCGCTTCGCGGAAATCGAGTCGATCCGGTACACCGATTCGAAAATCGTGCCGCACGACGGGTGTCAAGTTACTGACGCAAATGACATAGCCGCCGTGCTTGTCGCGGCGTAACCAAGACAGCACGCTGTTATTGCGGTCGTTATGATCGATCCACTCGAATCCGGCATGCGAAAAGTCGACTTCGTACAGAGCGGGTAGGGACCTGTAGGTCGCGTTGAGATCACGCACAAGCGTTTGTATTTGCCGGTGGGGCGCGAACTCGAGTAAGTGCCAGTCGAGCGACCGATCGTGGTTCCACTCGCTGCGTTGCGCCAGTTCACCCCCCATAAACAACAGTTTCTTGCCAGGGTGCGCATACAGAACACCGTAGTAGGCGCGCAGGTTCGCGAATTTCTGCCAATCGTCGCCGGGCATGCGTTCCAGCAACGAGCGTTTACCGTGTACGACCTCATCGTGCGACAAGGGCAGCACGAAGTTTTCGTTGTACGCGTATACCATGCCGAAAGTCATCTTGTCGTGATGATGTTTGCGATGCACCGGATCCTCGCCCATGTAAGCCAGGGTATCGTTCATCCACCCCATGTTCCATTTAAACGTAAAGCCCAACCCGCCCCCATCCACGGGGCGCGAAACGCCGGGCCAGGCCGTCGACTCTTCGGCAAAGCTTATGGCGCCATGTGCATGTAATTCGGTATTGAGGTACTTCAAGAACGCGACGGCTTCTAGATTTTCGTTGCCGCCGTATTGGTTAGGGATCCATTCACCCTCTTCGCGGGAGTAGTCCAGGTACAACATCGATGCGACGGCATCGACGCGCAAGGCGTCGACGTGAAACTCGTTAATCCAATACAGCGCATTGCCCATGAGGTAGTTGACGACCTCGCGACGGCCGAAATTAAAAACATAAGTACCCCAGTCGGCGTGCTGCCCCATGCGCGGATCGGCATGCTCGTAGAGGGAGGTACCGTCGAAGCGTGCCAGGCCGTGTTCATCCTTGGGGAAATGTGCGGGCACCCAATCGATGATGACGCCGAGGTCGGCCGCATGGCAGCGGTCGACGAGATAACGAAAATCGTCGGGGTCGCCAAACCGCTGCGTCGGGGCAAACATGCCGATGGGCTGATAGCCCCAGGATCCGTCGAACGGATGCTCCGACACCGGCAGGAGTTCGATGTGTGTAAACCCTTGCTCGACAACGTAGGCGACCAGCTCGTCGGCCAGCTCGCGATAGGTCAGAAAGCGGTTGCCTTCGCCTCGCCGCCAGGAGCCAAGATGCACTTCGTAGATACTATACGGCGCCGCCAAATCCGGCCCGCGACGGCGGCGACTCATCCAGGCATCGTCCTGCCACTGGTATGTGCTGTCGAAAACGATCGAGGCATTACCGGGTGGCGCCTCGAAATAGGTGCCGAACGGATCGGCCTTCAAAGGCAGCAGGGTGCCATTGCGGTCGAGTACTTCGTACTTGTACCTGCTGCCCTTGCCCACTTCGGGGACAAAAATCTCCCAGATGCCATTGCCCGGATGCAAGCGCATGACATGGCAGCGCCCGTCCCAAGCGTTAAAGTCGCCGACGACGCTCACACGGGACGCGTTTGGCGCCCAGACGGCAAAACGCGTGCCGTGAATGCCTTGAATCGGTCGTTGGTGCGCGCCGAGCTTGGTGTAGATCTTCTTGTCGGAGCCCTCGCCCAGCAGATACAGGTCGACGTCACCCAGCGTTGACGGAAACCGATAGCAATCCTCTATCGTTCTCGTATTGCCGTCTTCGTATGTGATGCGCAATGCGTAGCGCCGCTTGCGCGCGGGCATTTCTCCGATGAACAAGCTACTCGTGCGGACACGCAGCATGCTGGCGAGCCTGTCGCCGCCGGCATCCACCAATTCGATTTGCTTCGCGCCCGGCTGGAAGGTTCGCACGACACGTCCGTCGCGACTCGGATGCAAACCGAGCACCGCGAACGGATCGTTGTGCCGCCCAGCCGCGATGGCGTCGAATTCCGCCCCGCGTTCGCGAATTTCTTTCTCAAAGACACTCATAAACCGTCTCGATGTATTGCCGTGCCGAGGCGGACCACTCGAAGCGCTGACCGGCCGCCTGTTCCCGGAGCCGTCGCCACTGGCGGGGTTGGCGATCCCGCATGGTCAATGCGTTGGCGACGCATTCGACGAAGGCGGCGGACTGTTCCTGTGCCGTGTCGCCCCGGAAGACGAATCCCGACACGCCGTCTTGGACGGTGTCGGCCAGACCGCCAACGCCATGCACGACGCAGGGTTGGCCCTCGCGCATGGCCAGTAGTTGGCTGATACCGCACGGTTCGAAGGAGGACGGCATCAGGAACAGGTCCCCGGTACGGTATAACTCATTGCTCAGCGCTTCGGAATAGCCGCGGAAGTAGGTCATGTTCTCGTGGTCGGCCGCAATGGCTTCCAGCCGGCCCTCGTAGCGAGGCTCGCCGCTGCCGAGGAGAAAAAAATGCCCGCGACGGTCCAGTCTGTCTAGCACGGCTTCCAGTGCCGTGACACCGTCATTATCGGCCTCCAAAAGCAGGCGCATCTTTTGCTCGACGACCCGACCGACGCTCGTCAACACATGCGGCGGGCGCCGCCGCGGTAACTGGCCAAGCCGCTCCAGGGCCAGCCGATGCACGCTGGCGTCTGCTTCTGCCTTCCAAGCCCCGACCGTCGTTTTCGCCAGTTTAAGGAATTCGCCCCACGGCGCTGGTCGGGTCCTGGGCATCGAGTAGTCGCAACCGTTGAGTATCCCCGTCAGCCGGTGTTGCTCGGCGGCCGTGTTTAGATCGCCTTCCAGGCCTTCGCCGCCGACGAAACCGCGTTCGGGATCGCTCTTACGAAGGATTTCTTTCGCATAGGTTGGCGACACCGTATTGATCCGGTCGGCTAACCGAATCGCCGCGGCCATCGGGTTGTAGCAATCGAATACGGGATCCGCAATTTGCTCGGGGGTGTAGTCGAGCCCCGGAAACCATTCGTCGAAAGCGGAGGAGTCGCCAGTGAACGGACGCTGGCCCTGATACGCAAGGTTGTGGATTGTGAGTACGGTGGGCGTCTGGCGTAGGCGTTCGAAGCTCGGTTCGAACGCCCGCAGCGCCGCTACCGTGCCCGCATGCCAGTCGTGCAAGTGGATCGCGGCTGGTGTCGATTCGAGCGTCTCGACCCAGCTTGCTACGCCGGCGCTAAAAAACGCAAACTTGTTCGCATCCGTTGCGAATGGTCGATCATCGTCATCGCTGTGATAAATGACGCCCGGTTCGGTCGGCATAAATAAATTGTGATCAAGCACCAGACTCCGCACCGTGCCCACTGCACCGTGCACCTCCCACACATCCACTTTCTGGTTGATGCCTCGAAAGTTGCTTTGCAGCGAACCTAACGCGCGGGCGCCGGGGAGTTTCTGCAAGCTGCCGTACGACGGCGTTAGCACGGTGATTTGCAATCCGAGGTCGGCAAGCGCGGCGGGCAAGTCGCGAATAACGTCGCCGATTCCGCCCATCTTGCCGCCCGTCAGGGCTGCGTTTTCGGCGGCCACGAAAATGACTTCCTGGTTGTTGATGGTGCGCGCCTACTAGCGTGTGAAATGCAGCTCTTGCCCCAGCATATCGGGGGTGACTAAGGTGATGCCTTTGTCGGTGATACGAAAACCGCGTTCCCGGTCGGCGTCGGGGTCGACGCCGATTTCGGTACCGGCTGGGATCGTCGCACCGCGGTCGATGATTGCGCGTTTGATATGGCATTTCTCACCGATCTCGACATCCGGCAGCACCAGCGACTCGGTCACTTCGCCATAGGGCTCGATGCGCGATCGGGAGAAAAATAGAGAGTTCCTAACCGTACTTCCCGATATCACGCAGTCGCCCGAAACCAGTGACTGAATCGCCTGGCCGCGCCGGCCGTCGTCGTCGAAAACGAACTTCGCCGGAGCCGATTGCCACTGATGGGTGGTGATCGGCCACCTGCGGTCGTACATGTTGAGCTGCGGCGTTACCGACGCGAGTTCCATGTTCGCTTCCCAATACGCATCCAGGGTACCGACGTCCCGCCAATAAGCCTGTTCGCCCGTGTCAGGGTCCCGGAACGGGTAGGCATATACCCGGTAGTGGTCGATGATCGAAGGAATCACGTCCTTGCCGAAGTCGTGACTGGTGCCGGGGGTATCGGCGTCCTTGATGACTTGTTCGTAGAGGAATCCCGTATTGAAAACATAGTTGCCCATGGACGCCATGCAGATCCCGGGCCGGCCCGGGATCGAGTTGGGTTGTTGGGGTTTTTCGTCGAAACCGATAATGCGCCCGGATTCATCCACGGTCATCACGCCGAGTTGGCCCGCGGCTTCCTCGACCGGCACCTCGATACAGCAGATAGTCATGTCCGCGTTTTTCTCCGCGTGGGCTGCTATGAACGGGCCGTAGTCCATCTTGTAAATGTGATCACCCGCGAGAATCAGGACATAGCCCGGCGAGTGGGTGCGGATGATGTCCAGGTTTTGATAAATCGCGTCGGCAGTGCCGCGGTACCATTCCCCGCCGATGCGCTGCGATGCGGGTAGGATCTCGACGAACTCACGCTGCGAGGGTTGGAAGGTCGTCCAGCCATTCACGAGATGCCGAATCAGCGAGTGAGCCTTGTATTGGGTGAGGATGCCGATCCGGCGTACGCCGGAGTTGATGCAATTCGATAGGGGAAAATCAATGATGCGGAACTTGCCGCCGAAATACAGTGCCGGCTTCGCACGCCAAGCGGTCAGTTCGTACAAACGCGACCCCTGGCCGCCGGCGAGGATCAACGCAATCGTATCCCTCGTTAGTCGGCTGACAAAGCGGCCATCGTCGGTGTTATTTGCCATGGGGGGATTCTCTTCCGGAAGCGGTTACGGCATTAGCGACATTGTCGCAGACTTCGTCCGTTAATTGGGGGGCGGTCACGCGCCAACGCCAGTTGCCATGCAGCGTTCCCGGGGTGTTGAGACGCGCCTCGGTTCCCAACCCGAGATAATCCTGCAGCGGCGCAATGGCCAACTGCGCGTCGGTCGAGAATGCCGCTTTCACCAGATCCATGGCGACAGTTGCGGGTGTTCCGCGAGTCAGTGTCAGGACGGCAGTCTGGGCCCGGCGAATCTCGTCGGCCGAACGGGTGTCTCGGTCGCCGCCGTTAAACCAGCCTACCGTCGTGTCGTTATCGTGGGTCCCGGTATAGCATACGCAATCCACCGGCACCTGCGATAACGCAAACTCCGGCTCGCACACCGCGAATTGCAGGACGACCATGCCGGGAAGGTGGTGCCGGCTGCGTAGGGATTCGACCTCGGGCGTGATGACGCCAAGATTTTCGGCGACGATCGGCAGCGACCCGAGCGCGCCTCGTACGGCCTCGAAGAACTTGTCGCCCGGCCCGGGCTCCCACTTGCCGTCGCGCGCCGTCGCGCTGTCCGCAGCGACGGACCAGTACGATTCGAAGCCGCGAAAATGGTCGATGCGGACGATATCGGCGCACTCCGCAGCCGCGCGCAGCCGCGCGATCCACCAGGCGTACCCCGTGGCTTCGTGTCTTGGCCAGTCGTAGAGTGGGTTGCCCCACAGTTGCCCTTCGTCGCTGAAGTAGTCCGGGGGGACGCCCGCCACGGCTTCCGGCCGGCCGGCGGCATCCATGCGCAGCAATGCGTCCCCGGTCCAGGCGTCGGCACTATCCAACGCGACGTAGATCGGCAGATCGCCGAATAACCGTACTCCGTTTTCCTTGGCGTACTCTCGTAGCCGCCGCCATTGCGCGTAGAACAGGAACTGTAGGACCTCGATGGCGCGGATGTCTCCCGCGCGCGCAGCTTCTATCGACCGAAGTGCGGCTGCGTCGCGACGGCCGTACTGCGTTGCCCACTCGGGCCACGGCCGTTGATCGTGCGCGGCCTTTAAAAGGCGAAACAGCGCATAGTCACGCAGCCAGTTTGCGTGGTGCTGTTCGCGAAAGGCATCGAATTCCGACTTGAGTTCCGCACTCGCCCGCGTTTCGAAGCGGCTTGCCGCGCGTGCCAGCAGCCGCGTCTTGACGGGGATCAGGCGGCCGTAGTCCACACATGTCGCCGGCAAGTCGGCTAGGGGCGATAGTTCGCCTCGGCGCAGCAGGCCTTCGGCTGTGAGTTCGTGGAGATCGATGAGCATTTCGTTGCCGGCGAACGAAGACAGCAGTTGGTAGGGCGAGTCGCCGTAGCCGGTGGGGCCCAGCGGCAGGAACTGCCAGACACCGAGCCGCATGCGTCTGAGCGTGTCGATGAATGCGCATGCCGGTGCGCCAATCCCGCCGATCCCATGGGGGCCCGGCAGTGAGGTCATAGGCAGGCAGACGCCCGCCTCACGGATTGGCGGTACATGCGCGTTGGTCTTGTCGATTGTCACGTGTGGTTGAGCCGACGTTAAGTTAACTGTCGCCGAATTGAGACGCTTGCAGCGTAACCTAGGCCTGTTACATTGTCAGATCGTTTTTCGCAAGGTCGAACAGTCTATGAGCGCCATTCACAAAACTTTGCCGGTGTCCCTGTTAGCCGGGCTCGCACTAATTGGGCTGAGCAGTTGCGGGTCTTCCGGTGATGCGCCACCGGCGGCCGCCGCGCCGCCTCCGCCTGCCATGGCGAAGGTGGCGGTGTTGTTCACGGATGCACCGACCGATGAATTCAGCGCCATCCGCCTGGATGTCGTCGAGGCGCGCCTGATCGGCGGTGGCGCGGATCAGGTGTTGTTCCAGGGTCAGGAGCCGATAGATCTCTTGGACCTGACCAACTATAGCGAGCCGGTCGTGTTTGGCGAGGTGGAGCCGGGGACCTATACGAAGCTGCGACTCCTCATCGACAATCTGGAGCTGGAGCCGAAGGATGGCAGCCCGTCCATTTTTCCGGCGCTGCCGGCAAACGGCAAGATCGATTTGCTGGACCCCAACGGTTTCGACGTCCGAGCCGGGCGTTCACTGATGATCGAGATTGACATGGATGCCAACAAGGCCATCAAGATCACTAAAGCCGGTAACAGCAACCGGTACAAATTTCGTCCGGTCGTGAAGGTCAACATCATCGATACCGGGCTGCCGGATAAGTTGGCCCGGCTCGAGGGGTCCGTCAGCCAGATTTTTGCGGATCCGGCCGGCAGCTTCGAGCTTTGCGATCTCGACTCGCCGGACAGTTGCGTCGACGTCACGACGGATTCGAACACGAGCGTCTTCGACGATGAGGGTCTGGCTACCGATGTTGCCAACCTGACGGTGGACGACATGGTGGTCGTGATTGGTCAGTATGCGGCGGACGACGACATCGTTCTCAATGCGGTGGTCATCGAGATTGGCGGCAACGCCGAGCAGGTCAAGGCGAACGTCGTCAGCAATCCGGTCGCTAACGAGTTCCTGGTCATTACCGAGGATGGCATGAGCCTCACCATTGAAACCCAAGCGGAAACCAAATATTTCGATGCCAACGGCGCAATTGGAGCGGGGGCCATCGTGCTCGGCGTGGATGTGGAAATCGAAGGGGTCAAACCGCCCAAAGCCGATCCGATGGATCCGGATGTCATGCGTGCGGCATTGGTGTTTCTCGAGGCCGACGCCGACGAGCAAATTAGCGGTACCATCAGCGACCCCTTAGACAGCGCGACGCGCAGCTTTGGCCTCATGTTGACGGGGGGCGGGGACACCTGTGTGCGAGTGGACGCCGATGCCGACATCCTGCTCGTCGACACGGCGGCTTCCGAGGTCACGATGGGCGACTTCGATGACCTCAGTGTGTCGCAGGCCGTGGAGTTGTTCGGCGTGACGGCGGTCGACAGTTGTTTCGATGCCAACGAGGTGATTGTCGAGCTTCCCTAAGGCCGGCGCGCTGGCTCGCGCACCTAACGCCTTTGGCTCTCGCTTCCGGCGTCGACTATCATGGGCGAGTTCCATGACTAGCTAGCGAGCAATGCAATGACCAGTGCCGCGTGGCTCCGGCAGTTTTACCGCAGGCCCTGGGTCGGGTTGTCGGCATTGGTGGTGGTTTTCTTGGCGCTTCCACTGACCCATAGCATCACCGTGTTGGTCAACCGCACGGTGGGTCGCGAAGACAGCCTACTCGTGTTGTTCCCAATCGGCCTGATCGCGCTGATTGCGCTGGTGGCGGGTATCCGCCGTAACCGGGAAGTCAGCGGCACGTTGTTGGGGTTCCTCACGGGTTATTTGCTCTGGACCGGGTGGGCCAGCTATGCCTTTCGGTTCAACGAGATCAGCTTGAACATGCCAATGGCGGTCTTGGAGGAAGGTGCGCGCCGACCGGTACACCTGCTGTTCATCCAAGGGTCCTTTGGCATCTGTGTCGTCACGCTGCTGTACTTCGTTTTCGATCGCAACACGCGCTGCAGCGCTTTCATGTGGATACAGCGTGTGCTGCGCTTGGGTTTCGGCAAAGCCGACAGCGCACAGCAGCGCAACTATTGCCGGGTCACGTTTATCGAAACCGTTTATGTCATTTGGTTTTGCTATGCGCTGTCGCTGTTTTTGGGCGATCCCCGTTTCCTCGGCTACGACCACCCGGTGACCTACGGCGTCCTAGCCGTACTGCTCGGCTGGGGAAGCTACCTGCTTTGGCGGTTGCTTAAGTTTTCGCGTCTCATGGCGGCGATTCGCTATGCGATTCCAACGAAAGCGTTATTCTGGATTCCCGTCGGCGAATTTTTTCCGCGCTACGGATTTTACGAAGAGTTTTGGCTGCGGCCTTGGGCGCACAAGGGGCCGATGCTGGCGGTGCTCGGGGTTTTCCTCGTGCTGCTGATCGCAAGCCCGTTGTTGCCTCAGCGCAAGGCCACGGGTGACGGCGCTTGAAACTAGCAGCGCGCCACCAGGCACTCAGTCGGCGTTCGTTCGTCGGCCTGATCGGGTCGGTCGTCTCGGCCTGCGGAGGCGTGGTACGCACGAACTCGTGGGCCGACCGACCATTCACCGTCGCCGGCGCGAGCCGGGCGATCCGCAGGGGCGAGCTGAGCGCGGAATCGCTCGCCCAAGAGGTTATCGATCGGGTCACGGGCTATCCCAGTCTGGGCGCGTTCGTGCACTTCGATGCCGAGCGGTTGCTCGCCCAGGCGCGGGCGGCAGACGCGGCGCTGCGTAGGCGGGATGCTCCAGTCGGTCCGCTGCACGGCGTACCGATTGCCCTCAAGGACAACATCGATACCGCGGCACTGCCGACCACCGGCGCCACGCCGGCCCTTGCCCAGCATCGACCCACTCAAGACGCCGTCGTCGCCCAACGGTTGTTTTCCGCCGGTGCGTTGTTGGCCGGAAAAACCAACATGGACGAACTCGCCGGCGGCGGCACGACCAGCAATCCCCTGTTCGGCCGCACGGCCAATCCCTATGCATACGCGCATATTCCGGGCGGCAGCAGCGGGGGTTCCGGCGCCGCGGTTGCGGCGCGCATCGTCCCGGCGGCATTGGGCACGGATACGGCCGGCTCGGTCAGGATCCCGAGCGCCTATTGCGGCATCGTGGGTTTTCGGCCTTCGACGGGTCGCGTGCCTGTCACCGGCGTCATCCCCTTTGCCTTGACCCGGGATACGGTGGGTCCCATGGCGACGACGGTGGAGGACATCCGGCTGCTGGATGCGGTGTTGGCGGGTGAAGAACCCCCTCAAGCAACGCGCGGTTCACTGCAGGACCTCCGCTTGGGTTTGCCGGCCGAGCCCTATCACCGCAATCTGTCCCCGTCCGTCGAGCGCATATTCTTCGAAACGGTGAAGTTACTCGAAGGGCACGGCGTCAGCTTCGTGCAACAAGACATTCCCCGGCTCACCGAAATGAACGACGCCATGACACTGCTGAAGACCGGCATCGAATTGCACCGCGACATCGGCGCTTACCTTGAGCAGAGTGGGCTGCGTTTGTCCGTGGCCGACGTGATCGACGCCATCGCCGAGCCCTTCGTGCGCGAGTTCTTTTCGCTCTTCAGAGCACCGAGCGCCGCCATGTGGGCGGAGTACGATACGCTCATGCGCGATGTCCTGCCCTCGATGCGGGCGACCTACGCGGACTACCTGCGCGAACACCGCCTCGAAGGTGTTTTCTACCCGACCATTCCCGTCACGGCAGGCATTCACGTGCCGGGCACCGCCGATGTCATTGTCGACGGCGCGCGGCTCGAGGGCGGTGTCTGGCTGAATATCCAAAACGTGTCGCCCACGACGCTGTGGGCCTGCGGCGGGGTCGCACTCCCGGCCGGCCTGTCACGGGATGGCCTGCCGGTATCGGTGTCCATCGATGGCCGGCCGAATGAGGACCAGCGGCTGCTCGCGGTTGCGCAGGCGGTGGAGGCGGTGCTTCCCAAGTTGCCGCCGCCCGCATAGTGTCAGCCGGTGCCGTCGGTAAAGGTCACGGCCAACGTCAATGCTCCGCCAAGGCCCGCAGGACACCCAGCGCCCGCTCCGCGTCGTCCTGCGGGACGAAGACATGGTCGTGGTAAAAGGCCGCGAAGACGTTGGCGCTGATATTTGCCGCCGCTAATCGTTCGGTGAACTTGGCGGTGAGCCCGACTGCGGTGAGGCTCGAATGCACCTGGAGCGTAATTCTCTTGAATACGCCGTCGTAGGACAGGCCTGCGGCATCCGCGATGGTCTGGCGAAGCACGAGGGTGAGTCCCTCCGCCTCGTCGAAACTGGCGATGGGTTGCCACTCCGCGTGATCCCCGTAGCTTGCTTGCCGGCAGACGAACACGCAGGGATCGGGATCGAGCATCGGGCTGGCCGCTTTGAGTAGTTGGTCTAGGTTGTCGACGCCGCCCACTTGGACTTCTCCCTGCCGGTTGCTAACCGGGTTCGTCCGCGGACCAGGCCAGCGACTCGATATACATCTTCTTGTAATAGCGCATGTTGTAGACGAGAAAGCCGGTGGCGAATAAGCCGGCCAACACCGCGACACAGGCGACCGAGTAGCGCAGCATTGCGTCGTCCTTGAACACATAGTCCGTGAACAGGGCGATGCCCGTCGGGCCAATGGTCAACCCGAGCAGATTGATCACAAAGTAGTAGAGCGCGGAAGCCTGTGCGCGCATCTGATTGGGCGTGACGATCATCAAAGCGGAAATGCCGGCGGCGGTCGTGCACATCAAGCCCGTGGATGCGGGTATCAACATGACGACGGACAGGGCCGGGGTCGGCGCCAACGGCGTCAGGATGCTGCCGGCGATGCCGAGCAGTGCCCCCCACAGGGCCGCCCGCATGTGGGCATCCTGATAGCCCTTTTTCATGAAGGTTTCGGTAAGCCACGAGGCGATGACGACGGCAACCGGCGCGGTGGCGAGGGTCACGATGCCGTAGGCCGTACCGATGTCGCGGATGGACCAGTCCCAGGTGCGGATGAACATGGTGGGGATCCAGGCGTAGAAGCCGTAGGACATGATCCCGACCACGGACATCCCCAGGAAATGGGTGGCGTACATGCGCCAGCGGCTGACGAAAAACCGCACGGCATCCGCGAGGGGGATTTGATCGCTATCGGTGGTTTCGCTGGCGAGCCGCATCCGCTCCCGTCTAATGGGTTCCTTAACCGTCCACATGAGCACCGCCATCAACAGGCCCGGTAGGCCGACGACGAGGAATACCGTCTGCCATGCATATAACTCGCCGAACACGGGAACGACAACGGGCGGGGCATCGAAAATAATTGCGACGATCTGGCCGCCGACGAGCATTGCCAGACCGACGCCCATGGCGATACCCATGGTGTAGAAAGCCACCGCCCGGGCGCGGGTCTCCTTCGGGAAATAGTCGCTGATCATGGATAGTGCACTCGGGCTCAAGGCCGCCTCGCCGACCCCGACACCGATCCGGGCCGCGAACAGTTGCCCGTAGCCACGGGCCAGCCCGCAGGCTGCCGTCATCAAGCACCAGATCGTGATGCCCGTGGCGATGATCATGCGCCGGCTGTAACGATCGGCGAGGCGGGCAATGGGCAAGCCGAGCAGGGTATAGAAGATGGCGAAGGCGAGTCCCAGGAGGAGACTCATCTGGGTGTCCGAAATGCCGAGATCGCGCCGGATGGGTTCCACCATCAGCGCCATGATTTGGCGGTCTATGAAGGAGACGGTGTAGGCGAGGGTCAGGATGACCACCACATACCAGCTATAGGCGGTCCGTGGATAAGGCGCGGCCTTGGGTTCGTCGCTCGTTTGGGCTACCGCCATCGCGCTCCCCTTATTATTTCAGCAAAGAGTAGCACTGATTGGCGGCGGAGACTTTTTCAACGGCCTCCATTTCGCCGGATGGACGTTACCGCCCGGCTCGCGTAGATTTGAGTTTGGTAGTTGGAAGAGAATCCGATATGAGCCAACCCATTCCCGGCCGCGGCGCCCTCATGCCGTATTGGCATCCCCCGGTCGGCCAGGCGCCCTACCCGATGGAGCGCGCCGAGATGATGATCATCGAATGCGAAGCGAATCCCGATGAATTGGCGCGCATTACGCCATCGTTTTGCGATCCCGGGGAGAGCACGCGGGTTAAGATTTTCCTCGCCAACAACAGCCAGCCGCCTACCTCGCTGCGCTTTTACGAGATCGGAGTTATCCAGGAGGTGGTGTATCAAGGCGAAACGGTGCAGACCATTCCGTACATCTGGGTGTCCGACGATCTCGCCATGCTCGGCGGACGCGAGTACTTCGGCATGACCAAGCTCATCATGGACGACAGCGGCCTGCAGATTCACGCCAACCAGGTTTTCGGCCGCCTGTCCCGCGCCGGCGTCACCATGGCGGAGGCTTCCATGGTCCTGGACCGGGAAGCCCAGGCCGACGAGCTGCCGTTCAAGGGTCTCGCGTCGGTCTACGAACGCCATATTCCCAATCCCAATCCCGCCAAGCCCTCGCTGCGGCAGCTCATTAAGCTGCACGTGACGGATCGCACCCTCGACGGCCGTTGCTGGCTGGGGCAGGGGTACGTCGAAACCCGCCACCCACTCAATTCAGGCCTCAACCGGCTCGAGCTCATCGCTACCGAGCGGGCCTGGTATGGCGTGTATTCCTGGAATCTACCCAACGGCGAAATCGTCGACGAGAAAGAAGTTTGAGTGGCCCTTTCGGGGCGCCACGGCTGGAACAGGCGACATGTCGACTACGTTCGTACTCGTCCACGGCGGTTGGCACGACGGTTCCTGTTGGGAACGGACGATTGCCTATTTGCAGGCGGCGGGCCATCGCGCGTACGCTCCGACCCTGGCCGGCCATGGCGTCGCGGGCGGCGAAGCGGTTACCCTCGGCAACTGCGTTGCTTCCGTCCTGAACTACATCACCGAGCGCCGTCTCGATGATTTCGTCCTCGTCGGCCACAGCATAGCCGGCATCGTTATTGCCAAAGTTGCCGAGCAGTGTCCCGAGCGCGTGCGGCGCTTGGTCTTTCAAAACGCTTATGTGCTGCGCGACGGCGAATCCGTCTACGATTTGCTACCGGCGTCGCTCCAACAAATGCTGGATGGGCTGCATGCAGCCTCTCCCACGGCCGAGGTTTCGCTCGACTTCGAAACATTCCGCAACGTTTTCATCAATGATGCGGATGACGAAACTGCAAAATGGGCCTTTTCTCAGCTTTGCCCGGGAACGATAAATCGCCAGTACGAAAAGGTGGAGATGAAGCGATTCCATACCCTGGATATACCGATAAGCTACATCCACTGTACCGATGATGTGACGATGGCGTCCGCCGATTGGCGTTGGCACCCGGACATGACGGGCCGTCTGCGAGATCCCCGAGTGATCGAGATACCGGGCAGCCACGAAGTTTGCTTCTCGAATCCGCGGCGCCTGGCAGAAGCACTGATCGAGGCCTCGAAACGCTAGCGCCTAAGCCCGCGGGGTTCTCCCAACTCGCGTTCGGTTTGTCGCCGGGCCGGGACTAGGTACCGTTCTTGGGTGCCACGACGAAGGCATTCCGCTCACGGTCTTTAACGACTTTTTCGGCATCGAATACTGTGCCGTTAATCGCGATGTAGACGCCCGGTGGCGCGACCTGGACGGCGGCGAAGGCCATGCCGAGGTTGAACATGGCGTCGGTTTCCGCAAACCTCGCGGGTGACAAGGCGCCGGTCAAGACGATGGTCTTGTTCGGGATATCGGCCAGCGCCGAACCCGTCGCCGTCATGGTGTCGGTGCCGTGGGTAATAACGATCTTATTTTCCGCCGCGGCAAGCACGGTTGCGCGGATTTGATCTCTGTCGGCATCCGTCAGATCCAGACTGTCCTTACGCAGTACCTCAACGATTCGGTAGGGTCTCTTGACGACAGCGTGTTGCAGGAGATCGTCGATTACGGAATGGCCGACCTCGAAACGACTCTGCGCGTCGAAATAAATCTTGTCGATGGTACCGCCGGTGGTGAGTACGGCGATTGCGTCCGCTGGGGTCATGGGGATCAAACCTTCATAATCGGCGCCGCGACGGGCGTGGCTAGCTGGATACTTCCGGTTTAGTGGCAGTGACCACCGTCCAGGGGAAACGCCAGGCGTCATTTTTTTCGATGTCGATCTCCTCACTCTCCTTAAACGGCGTGATTTCGATATCGACGAAGCCCTTCTTCTTCAACAGTGCTGCCAAATCCGTGCTGGCAAGCGGTTGCATGAAGGGTTCGTTGTTACGGCGGGCGTGGCCATAGTGAATAAACCTGCGAAATCCGTCGGGGATCGAGTAAAAATCCAGGTGTACCATTCGACCACCGGGTTCGAGTACCCGCAACGCTTCGTCGAACAATTCCTCTAGCGCTTTCGTCGGCAATTCGTGTAGCACCATCGTCGACGTGACGAGATCAAAGGAGGCATCGCTGTAATCGGTGCTGCGCGCGTCCATCTGTCGGTAACGGACGTTGTCGAGTTGCCGCTGCTTGGCCAGATGAGCGCCTAGGGTGACGCAGGGTGCGGAGAGGTCGACACTTTCGACGGACGAATCTGGGAAGCGCTCCGCCAGGGGGCCGGTACTTTTGCCGAAGCCGCCGCCCATGTCCAGAATGCGTCTGGGCGGTCCCGCCGCCGCAACAACATCCGTAAAGCGATCGTGGAGGTCTTTATGGGCCTCCCCCAGCATGGGCGTGGTACTGCGGGCACCGCGCTCGTACACCAGGGCCGCTGTTGCGTCGGACCACAGGCCCCCCGGGTGCTGATGAATATCGACGCCGGTGTAGTAGCCGGGCAGCTCCAGGTCTCGATCCAATTCGGCGTCACCCGTTAGCGCGGCCAACAGTTCGCCGCGCCGCTCGTCGTGATAAGGCACCAGCCCGTAGCGGCCGGCGTACTTCATCCGCTGCAGGTGCCGTTCCAACCAGGCGAAGTATTGGTAGAGCGGCGAGTCTTCGAGTATCGCGGCGACGTCCTCGACCGACTGCTCCTTTTGATCCACCGAACTCTTTGCCAGGAATTCGTCGCGCAAGGCGCGATACAGGGTGGTCGTCCAATACATCTTGGCGGCCAGCAAGAAGCCCTGCGCAGCGCTGAAGGCCCGTTCATCCACGATAACTTCCTCCGCCTATTTCTTTTTCAGGCTGAATGGACCCGTCGCCCCTTTGGCTTGCTGTTCACCCAACAGTGGTTTCAGCAACGCCTCGGCGAACGCATCCCGATCCGCTTGCGCGGCGGCTAACTCCGCTGCCGTCGGTTCCGCATCGAGTGCGGAAACGTCCAGCGTGCCGGTTTTTGCGAGCTGCCCTTCGAGTGCACGCACCCGATCGCGCAGCACATAGTGCTCCGTGGCGAGGGCCATCAATACGCCCATGAGCCGATCGACGGCCGGATCTTCAAACAGTTGTTGCTCCGGACGACCGCTCCGTTGCGTTGTCACGATCGCTCCTCCTGTTAGTGGGACGCGCCCGCCCCGCCTAACGGTAGCGGGATGGCATCCTCGATCGGGCCGCCGCCATGGGAAAGGCCGCGGGCGTAGGTCACCTCGAGCCAACTGGCACCCTGTTCGGTTACCGGGCCATCCCCGTAACCCCAGATGCTGCGGGGTGGCTGATAAATGAAGAAATCTTCCTTGACGTTCACCGCCGTGCCTGGGCTGTCGGGGTCGTCGAAAATCCACACCGTCATCTCGCCCCAGGTCAAATAACGCATCCGATTGGCGCGTTCGAAGTAGGTATCGGGCGTGTCTTCAGGCGGCGTCCAGCCGGGCGGGATCTTGACGAGTTGGGCGCGAAAGCCTCCCTGCCAGTCATCGCTGAGCCACTTCACGAACCGCCCCGGCACCTCCGTGTCGGGCTCCCATTCGAGATCCCGCGCCGAGTCGACCAGCCAGGGGGCGTTCCACTGTTTCACGGCGCGCCAGTCCGGGTCGTACGGCTCGGGTTTCACGGAGCGGTCGATACCGTAGTGTTCGCTGTTCGGGCCGATGGTGACGAAACTGCCGTCGCCTTCTTCGTAGATCAGCAGGTAATAGGGATTCTGCGGACGCAGCCCGCCCCCTGTTTTCCAGTTCACGCTGTGTATGGAGAAGGGCGGGCGATCCAGCCAACCGCCCTGAGGCTTCCAGTGCATTTTGCCATTCTTTTGGTAGGGGCTGACGGCTTCGTACAACACCGAGTCGCCCTTCAGCGTAAATCCCCACTCATGCCAATGATGGTAGTGGGGTCCGCCGGGATTCATTTTCATGTCCCAGGCGGGAATAAAGATACTGTAGACCAGCGCACCCACCTCGGGCCCCCTGAAGATGGTCTTGGAGGGCAGGCCGAAACGGGGTTTCGCGTCCACGGCAAATGCATGCACGTTCACGACTTCCAATGGTGACCAACCATCGTCCTCGGCCTCGAGTTGGCCGACGATTTGCTGGTCCCACTGTTGTGCCTGGGCGGGGACAACGGCGAGCATGCCGGCGAACAATAGAGCAACCGCGTGCCGCGCTGCCTCACGGCGCCGCCGGCCAGTGTGTATTGCAACATCGTGGTTCATGGGCTTTTCATACTCCTTTTCGGATGCTGATCCTAGGCCCAGGAATGCCTGAGCCCGGTCCGGCGGCAGTTCGAATTGCGCTGGTGGAACCGGCAGCCTATTCTGAGACCATAGCAAGCATCAAAAAAGGATGCCCATGATTTATCCGTGGTTGCTCGCGGCGCATATCGTCGGTTTGGGCTATTGGTTGGGGTCCGAGCTGGTCATCAATTCGACCTACCGTTATGTGTGCTACCACGCGGAGATGCCGCTGGCTGATCGGACACGGTTGATGGCGCACGTTATGAACGTTGACCAGCATGTGCGCTATGCATTGGTGTTGCAGGCGAGCGTCGGTACCGTGCTGGCAGCGGAACTGGGGTACATCCCCGGCGGCCGCCCCCTGGTCATCGTGGTCGCCCTGATCGGCGTACTCTGGTTCGTTTTCGTCGAACTCGTGCATCGGCTTCGCCACCAGCCGGTGGGCAAGCGATTGGCCGCCATCGATCGCGGCTCGCGCTATGTGTTGATGGCCGCACTCATCCTAATTGCGCTCGGATTGCTCGGTGGGGCGTGGCCGACACCCGACTGGCTGCGCTGGAAACTCGCCTGTTTCGCGGGCGTCATTGCCTGCGGAGTGGGCATTCGCCTGGCGCTGCTTGGCCATTTCAGCACCTGGGCCATTATGGAGCGCGACGGGCCCACGGACGAAACCAATGCGATCATTCGTCAAACCTATGTCCGCGCTACCGCCATTCTGGTGTTGTTGTGGGTGTTTATCGCGGCGATCGCCGTACTCAGCGTGGCCAAGCCGGGTTGAGTTGCCTCATTGATCGGGAGAGTAGGATGCGTTTGAAAAGCCTGTGTTGCGCGGTGGGGATCATTGCTGCGAGCCCACTTCTGGCCGGTGCCGAAACGGTCTTCGAAGGACCACAAGCGGACATCGATGCAATTCTGGCGGTATTCGCGGAGTGGGAACGCGCGCGGAATGCCGGCGACGTTGATGCCGTCGTCGCCGTTCACCACCCCGACATGCGCATCATGACGCGAGACCGTGCAATCCTCGAAGGTCACGCGGGCGTGCGCACCTTTTATGCCGAGAACTATGCCGTGCAATCTAACCGCCAGTTACTGGGGTCGGTCTCCGAGCTGCGCGTATTGGGTGATGTGGGCATCGTCATCGGGCGGTTCTTGGTCCTCGACGCCGAAAATAACATTGAGGACCCGGGTTATTACTTAATCATGTTGCGCAAGAACGCCCAGGGCGAATGGAAGATCTATCGCGACATCGATACGCCGAGCCCCGATGGGCTCGCACTCAAACCGCCGGCACCGGCGCCGGCAACACGGATATCATCTCGGTCTTCTGCGCCCGCGGACTTTCGGGCCTGGGTGGATGCGCGGGCGGGCACGGGGGCGCCCGTTCACTGGGTCGCCGAAGGGGGCGTGTACGCGTACCCATCGGGTAAGAAACTGTTCGGTCTCGTTGGTTTCGACAGCTCCACCGTGATCTGGCCGGCCGACCTTGACGACGGTGTTTTGCATTTGACCCGCAAGACGTTTACCTACACCGATCCCGTCAGCGGCGAGATTCTTACCGAGTATCGAAGTAAGACCGTCGAACCGATTGCCTACCCCTACCAGTTGATTACCTACCGCCTGGAAGACGGCACGATCCATGGCGATGTGGAGCAGGGCGTTGCCCCCCAGGTGCAGATTATCAAGTCTGCGGATGGTTTGCGCCTGCGGTCCATCGGCGACGACACCCTTGCGGTGACGGCGTCCGTGTTTCTGGACATTCCTTTGCCGGGCGGGAAGCGCCTCGATGCATGGGAAAACTATGACTTCTTCATTCATGACCGGGGGAGCGTTCAGCAACCCTACCAACTGAGTTGGCAGCGGTACGGCGACCTGCCGCAATGGGCGGGCGGCGGCAAGGGGATTTATCAGCTGTTGTCCTGGCGGGTCGAAAGCGCCGAGGATTTTCCGCCGAAGCTGCTGGCCTGGGCCCGTGAGCATGCATCCTTTTGGCTCAAGCCGCCGGCGAGTCTCGCGGAGATTCGAGCATTACAAGCGGGGACGGCCAGCGCCTGTGAGGGGTGTTGAGGGAGCTTAGTCCGGCTCGCTTCTCGCGACTACGCTAAGAGAATATCGAGCGCAGCCCGTTCTCCTGACTCGAACGCGCCTTCCATGCCGCGTTCCAGCAAGGCCGTGTGCTCGCCGCAAAAGTGCACTGCGCCGTGGGGTTCGCGCATGTGGTTGGCGAATGCGGTGATCTGCCCCGGGCGCCAGAAAACCCAGTCCCCCGCGCCATGGGGTTCCCGGTAACAGCTTTGTACGAGGATCGGTTCGAGGGCGCCGATGGTCGAAGGCCGAACGGCATTGATGGCCTTGGTCGTAAACTCGGCGATTTGAGCGTCGCTCATGAATTCATATTTGAAAGTTTCGTTGCCGTTGACGAACGCGATGGCGCTCGAAGCAGAACCGCCAGGACCACGGTTTAGGGTCGTAAACCGCTCAATGGGGCTGTCGGTCCACATTCCCGGTGGTAGTCCATCCGCTTGGCCGTAGTTTTTCTTTAAATTGTAATGAACTTGAATCGACAGCCCATAATCGATCTCCGCGATGGCCCCGGCGAGCGGGCCCTTGATCCGGGGCTCGAAAATGATTTGGCGAAGCAGCGGCATGGGAATGCTGCAGACAACGAAGTCGGCTTCGTAGCGGCTATGGTCGGTGCAATGCACGGTAACGCGAGCGTCTTTTTGTTCAATCGCATAGACCGTCTTGCCCATTTGCACAGGCTGTCCAAGGCTCGCCGCCATGGCGGCAGGCATTCGTGAGTTGCCGCCGGCGACTTGTTGTGAAAGGGGAGCGCCTGCGTCGGCTCCCAAAGTCTGACTGCGATTGAATCCACCCACATGGTAGCGGCGCAACTCATGCAAGGCGGATGTGTTGTCGATGTGATCGGTATGAATCACAACGTTCATTAAACGGATCGTTTCCTCGTTATAGCCACGATTGCGTAGGTAGGTGGAATGCGGAATATCGTATTGCTGAAAGCGGGGTTCTACCCAGGCTTCCAGCGGCTCTCCCTCCAGGGGGTTATCCCGGTTACTTAACGTTGCCAGGAAAAGGTTCGGGAGGAGTTCGCGGTCGTCGCCACTCAAAGGGTTGAGGGGATGATCCGGCCATTCCTTGGCGAGGATGTTTTGACCCTTAATTTGAAACATCCACTCGCCCGGTGGCCCCAACCGGTTCGGTGATACCAAGTCGAGATTCAAGCGCCTAGCGGTATCGATCATGCGAGCGTAATTGCCGCCTATGAGCTCACCGCCGGCTTCCGGATTGCCGGGGACATCCATCAATGTGTAAACGCGGCCACCGATGCGGCGGCGGCCTTCGAGGACCTGTACCCTTGCGCCCTCGGCTTCGAGCAGCATGGCCGCGTAAAGACCGGAGAGCCCGGCGCCGATCACCAACACGTCGGCCTGCTCGGCCGCGCGGCCGGGAATCGCGGCGCTTGCCGCGGCCAGTGTAGCCGTCGTTAGAAACTGCCTGCGGCGCATGCCGGTTGTCATTCCAGGATCTAGCCGAAGTTTAAGTAGGGAACTTCAGCATGGATTGACCCAGTAATCGGCCGAGAGTCAGCGCGGGCGTCACCATCATCCCGCCACAGTAAGAGCGACCCATGAACGCGCCGGTACCGAGCAATTCGCCCGCGGCATACAGCCCCTCGATCGGTGTCTTGTCGGCGCGGATGACCCGCAGTTGTTTGTCGACCGCAAGCCCGGCATAAGTCGTGAGCAACCAGCTTTGCAACTGGATAGCGTAGTAAGGCGGCTTGGCGATCGGTAAGGGCATGTGCTTGCGGCCCAGGGCATCCTTTCCACTTTGCTGGCCTTTGTTGTAACTTGCGACGGTTTTCTCGAGGCCTCGCGGATGAATCCTGGCCGCTTTTGCCAGTCCCGCTAGGGAATCCGCGCGGAAGAAGGCAGGGAACGGTGTGTCGAAAGCCTCATCGAGATCAAAGGGACCGCCGAAGCCGCCGGCGACCAATTTGGGCGCCTGCTTACGGATGGCGTCGTCGAAGACGACCCAGCAACGCTCTTCTGGCAGGTCGAGTAACGCATGCTCGTAGGCGTCGTGGCTGGGAATATCTTCCCGCAGGAAACGTTTGCCATCGACATCCACTAAAATTTCCCAGGGCGGCCGGTTGGGGGGGAAGTGCCGGGCATTGGCGATCATGCGGCTAGGATAGTTGTCGTCCATCATGATGCCGCCGAACAGGGGCAGGTGATGCTCGCCCCCGCGCACGTAGCCGCCCGCCGCCAGGCCGAGGGTGATGCCGGCGCCCTGGCTGTATTCGTAAGAAACGTCCGCGTAGTCTTTGGCGCCCTCCAATTCCTCGAACATCTCGGGATTGGAAGCGTAGCCGCCGCAGGTGAGCAAAACGTTGTGGCCGCCGTGGCGGCTGACTTCACCATCCAGGTTTCGGCTGACGACGCCCGTCACCGTCCCATTCTCATCTTGGAGGAGGTCCGTGACCTCGGTGCTCAACGCCAGGGCCACCCGGCCGCTATCGATCTCCGGTTGCAGCTGCGTTTCCAAGATCCTGAGGATGGAACGACCCTGTTGTTGGCCCCAGGCGTAGCGCGCGTGGCTGTAAGGTTCGTGGGTGGTCCCGGTGATGGGGTGGTGGGGATAGACATCCAGTCCGCGATCCATTAGCCAGTCGAAAGTCTCCGCGGCGTTGAAGACGGCCAGGTGCACCAGGTCCGGATCGGCAGTGTTTTTGCTGATCCGCATGACGTCGTCGTAGTGAGACTGAGGCGAGTCCTTGATGCCCTTACTTTTTTGCAGCTGAGTACCGGCGGCGCTCATTTGTCCTGAGGAAAGATGCAACGTACCCCCCAGAATGCCGGCAGCCTCGATGATCAGGACGCGGGCGCCCCGTTGCGCCGCGAATAGCGCTGCGGGCAGGCCGGCGTTGCCACCGCCGACGACGATCAAGTCCCACTCGTCGTGCGCCGCGGCGTGTCCGCGTCGCGGCAGCCCCAGCGCCGCCGTTGCTGCGCCGATTAACGACAGAAAATGCCGTCTATCGACGCTGGATCGCACAGCCGTACTGAGTTTGGATGCCAGTTTCATGTTTCTGCCCTTGGTTACTTCCGCATGGAAACCGTAATCCCTAACCTGCCGCGACGCAATAGATTTAGCCCAGGCTTCCTGGCGGAATGGGCCTGCCGTAGCGCTTTTGATCGGCGTGCTAAGGTCAGGGCTATTCATTGAATCATTCAGTCAAAGGAGCGCCGATGGCACGTATCACGGTTGCGGTGTGGATATCGCTCTTGGCCGGGCCGGCGTTCAGCTCGGCACTGCTCGATGACTACATGGCGCAACGCACCGGTAGTTTTAGCTCGGCGGCGCAGGCCGCTGTGGATGCCCGCTACGATGTCGCCGTTTGGCACATCGTGGAGATTTGGCCCGGCGATGATAATGAGCGCTGGCTTTATGTCGAGGCTTGGCTAAAAGACGCCGAGGCGCCCTACATGCAGCGGGTCTCCTCCGTAACCGACACGGATGACGGTACGCTGTTGGCGCGGCGATTCCTTATTGAAGACGCCCGCGCGTTTCTCGATGCGAACCGAAACCCGGCGGCGATGCCGGATCGAGCGGGCGTCGGCCTCGACGAACTCGAGGGTTGCGAGGCCGTACTGACCCGCGCCGGCAAGGGACGGTTCGAGGGCGGCACGGTGGGAAATCGTTGCGGCAACACCTACAAAGGCGCCAGTTACGCGATCTCCCGTGCGGTCTTGACCGAGGAGGGCATGACGAACTGGGACCGCGGTTTCAACGCCGCCGGCGAGCAGGTTTGGGGCCCGGCATTCGGCGGCTACCAATTCAAGCGGCTCGGCGCTGATGATGAATGTACCGAGCCCGTGCGGATGCTCGTTTTCGGCGAACTGTTCGATCGAGCCAAGCTAGGGGCTTACGGGCGGGCGCTGGCCGAGTCGGGTTTGTATCCGCAGGTGGGTGGTTACTACGAGGCCGTGACCCCCGTGTTGGCGGTGTTCGAAGGCAATCCACCGGACAACCGCGCGGTCATCATCGCACGCTTCCCCTGCCTGCAGGCGGCTAAGGACTTTTGGTATTCGGATACCTACCAAGAGATTCGACCCCTCCGCAAAGATGCCGCCGAATTCGAAGTGATCGTGCTCAAAGCGCCGCCGCTGCCAGTCTACCTAGAGGACTAATCCAGACGATGAGCCCAAAACCGATATCCGCCGAATTTCCCTTCGAGCCCGAGTATTTGGAAATCGATGGCGTCAAGATTCGCTATATCGACGAAGGGCAAGGCGACCCGGTGCTCTTCATGCACGGTAATTCCACCTGGTCCTACATGTGGCGCAACATTATTCCTTATCTGTCAGGCAAGTCGCGCTGCATCGCCTTCGATCTCGTCGGCCACGGCTATTCCGACAAGCCGGATATCGACTATCGCTACGTGACCCATTATCGCTACGTGACCCATTATCGCTACGTGACCCATTATCGCTACGTGACCCATTATCGCTACGTAGAAAAATTCTTGGATACCCTGGCGCTCGAGAATCTTACAATGGTGTTACATGATTGGGGAGGCGGGCTCGGATTCAAACTTACGTCTCACCGTCAGAGATACGGCCGAGTTTCCGTCAGGGGCTTCAGCGAGCAATGCACCTGGAGCCAGTGCAGGTTAATCCCCATCCGTGGAGTCTCCGGCGCACTCCACGCGTAAGCAATATTAGTTTGTTCGCCGGCGGTGCCTTGGTCGATATACATGACGAACGAGTCGTTCGTGAAGGTCACGGGGTTGTTGTTCATTGCCCAGCGCACATTGCGAATGCGCACGGCCAGCTCGCGGTTGGGATTCTCGGCGGTGGGTGCGGTGACCCGGGCGATGCCACCTTGGTCCGAAACGCGCAGCGCCGCGTGACGGCTTACTTTGCCGCCTTCGTCCAGCGTCATTGAGCAGGTGAAAAACCGTGCGCGGTTTTGCTGGTGCAGTACTACGGGCTCGGAATTGACTTGCACATCGTCGGCAAGTCGGCGGATAACGTCCCCCTTCCATAGGGCGCGGTCGCCCAGCATCATCTGGTAGTCGGCATATACCTGTTCTCCCTCTGACTCATACACACAGGCTTTGGGTTTCATCAGGCCATGAAAGCCGCCGACGACCCGGCGCCAAAACAGGTCGCATTGGGGCAGATTAGTGAGCTGGTCGGGCGCTAGGTTGTCCAGCAGCGAGAGGTCCTCGTGGGCGTTTAGGTAGGGGGCGCGGCCGGCGCTTGGGAGGGCGTGTAGTTTCATACGGATGGCCTGCTCCCGTTCGTCGGTATGGAAGCTATAGATCCGTGGATGCCAGCGATCTTGTTCGTACCAATAATCCAGAATGAAGAACGCATGTTCGCCGAAACGGTCGTTGGGAATGCGCCGGACCTCCGAACGAACCCGCTGATGGCGTTGCTTGGAATCCAAGTCGAGGCGCTCGTCGAAGTAGACTTGTTCCACATTGTCGTAGCTGCCCGGGAAGAGCTCGGCGATGATCATTAACTCCCGCTGCAATGGGTCCTGGTCTTGAGCGAACGCTTGGCCGACCGCGACTGCGCCGAAAGATAATGCCAGTAGAATCTTCATTGTTTTCTGCCGAATCCGAGGGGCTAAGCGCCAGATTATGGATCATAATGACGAGAGTGGGGACCGCAATCACCGAAACCAGGAGCCTACGATGCAACGCAGACATCTACTGACCGGCGCCGCGGCCAGCTTCGCCGGCCTCGCTCCCGCCGCCAGTGTTAAGGGGCGTGCTTTAGCCCTCGATTTGAAAAACGCTGCCGACCAGCTTTTCGCCTACGTCAAGATGACCGGCGACCTCGAGGACGGCAAAGAAGTCATCGGCTGGATGAAGGGCACCGTGTATTCCGTTTTTGACGATGGCGCCAATGTGGAGCCCCTGTTTGCGGCGGGCGCGCTGTCGTTCTCCAGATCTTTCAAGGATACGGAGACGAGTTACAAGAACACCTCCAACTTCATCATCTGTTATATGGATTTACGCAGCGGTGCAGTGCTCGAGGAGTGGTACAATCCGTGGCTGAAACGCACGGTGCCTGTTGTCAATTACGCCAGCCGCATCGACACGATCACTCGCGCCAACACGGCGGTGTCGGAGAAAACCGCCGTTCGGATAGAGTGGATGCAGGACGGCGATGACGTGATCCGCTGGACCGACGGCCGGATGAAGAAAAAGAACCCCATCACCCCCGATAAGTGGCCCAAGGCGTCGGTGGGTGAGTGGTATTTCAAGAATCAGTCCAGCCAGATCATCGCTAAACTATCGGACTTGACCAATCCCGACCTCACCGCCGTCGATTCATTGACGATGGGGCAACGTTTTGGGCCTTGGTATCCCTGGATGGAAATGGGCCAAGCGGCTGGGCGAACCTATCGGCGGGATGTCTCCAAGCGGGCGAAGCAGCTCGATGACGTCCCCGGACCGATCCCCGTCTATGCCGCGCGGCGTTTCCCCGAATTCATGCAGGCGCCGCAGAAATGGGAGGGGATCTACGTCGACCCGGAGACGTTGTGGACGCAGCAGCAGCCCCCCGAGGTTGCGTAACGCCGTTGACGGCTTACGAGTCGGGTCGCAGCCAATGCTGCAACTGGACCTGTTGCGGCGTATTCAGATCGCATTGGACCCGCAGGTAGCCGGGATTGACGCCGATGCGATCGGCCCCCGGATTGCCCCAGGCATACACCAGGGTCGGTCCGGTTTCATCCCCTTGTTGAACGACAATCACGAAAGTTTCGCGTTGCATACCGTAGGACCAGTTATTGCGCATGGTGAGGACCATGTCACGCCCGTCCGGGTGGGTGAATGGAAACGTTCCGCCTTGATCATGCATATTGACGTAGTGATGCGTGACGGTTGGAGCGCCTCCTGACGGCTTAGGAAAATCGATCATGCAAGAGAACCAACGCGCGCGCTCCAATTGGTGCCAACTAAATTCGGCAACTTGTTCTATCACTTCGTCGGTAGCGGCGTTGAGGATGCGATCGCGAAACCAATACTGACCCTGCGTTACGCGCAATTGGTAGTCGGAGTAGCGGCGCTGGGCGCCCTGACCGAATAAACAGGTTTTGTGCTTCATGCCGCCCGCCAACCAGTCGCCATCGCGACGAATGAACACGTCGCAGCCCTCCAAGCTGCTGACGGCGTCACTGGTTAGACCGGCAAGCAGCTCGGGATCGTCATGTGCCCCGAGGATTGACTTGCCGTCTTTCAAGAACATCAATTTGAGGCGGATGGCCTTTTCGGCTTCGTCAGCCGATAATATGTAGAGCCGCTGGCGAAAAATAGAGCTCGGGTCGTTGTTCTTGTACTCTTCGACGTAGAGCACATGCTCGCCCAGCGCGGGCACATCCACGCGGCGAATCTGAGCATGCACCCGCAAATGGCCGCCGCTGTCCATGTCCTTTTTCCCGACGCTCGCATCGAATGCGAGTTGCTCACGATTGTCATAGTCCCCCGGCCAGATGCTCACTAAATACTCTAGTTCGCGTTCGAGCAAGGTGAAGGTTCTTTCCTCGGCAGCCGCTGCGGTGTGCATGAGCGCTGCGGTGATACAACTCGCCATTAGTTTTCGATGAGCTTTCATTTGGTCTCCAATTTCTCAGCTTAGTTTTAGCAGGATTTCCAACGCAGCGCGCTCGCCTGACTCCAATGCGCCTTCCATGCCGCGCTGCAATCTCGCCGTGTGTTCGCCAGCGAAATGAATGCGGCCGTGAGGCCGCGCCATGTCACTGGCAAACCGGCTGATCTGCCCCGGTCCCCAAGAAGCCCAAGTGCCGCCAGCGTAGGGGTCTCGCTGCCAGGACCAGACTTTCAGGGGCGTTAGGGCGGCCTCAGCAGCTGGTCGAATGCGCTTTAGAGCCGCCATGCTGCGAGCAATGAGTTCAGCATGCTCGTATCTATCGGCCAGTATGGCGTCCGCTCCCATCAGCCAGATGGCGGCAGACGTCACATCGTCCTGCGGTCCATAGGGATATGCTAGGAGTTGGCCGACACTGGTGTCGGTCCACATCGTCGGGGGCAGGCCGTCCTGTTCCCAGTACGGTGCGTCGACCCGCAGCAGGATCTGTGTGGTGGTGCTGTAGTTCAAGGTATTCACGGCCTCGGCCTGACGGCCCCGCAGTGGCGGGTCAAACTTCACCAGTCGTGCTGCGCAGAAGGGTAGTGTGACCAATGCGGTCCGTGCCCGAAAGACGTCCCCAGACTGGGTATGCACTTCGACGCCCGTCGAGTCGGAGCGTATGGCCGTCACCGGCGTGTTGAGCCTGATGGTGCCGCGAAAAGCAGCGCCCATGGCTTCGGGCAGGCGCATGTTGCCGCCCTTGACGTGGAACACGCCCTTGCGCTGAGACTGGTGGGTAGCCCAGGTTGCGAGCTGATGAATATGTAGCGCTGAAACATCCTCAGCCGAATTACCGTAGCCTTGATTCTCGGTTACGCCGAGGGCAATGCTGCGATCGCTAAAACCCGCTTCGCTGAGAGCCGCGGCGACGGAGATGTCGTGGACGGAAAATTTCGGATCGTACCAGTCGTCCAGTTCTTTGAGCGGGTTGAGGGAGTTGAGTGCCGCGCTGCGAAAATCCCACGGCGCGGTGGTTCTTAGATCGCCCCGGAATGGATTCAAGGGATGATCCGGCCATTCGGATAGGCGAATGAAATTACCCTCCAGGTGAAGAATAGTGCGGCCAATATCCTCAGCCGGATACTCCACGGGCTCACGGGGCCGCATGGACTCCAATGGCACGCCCAGGTCGCGTGCCATATCGAGTATTCGTGCGTACATAGGTCCAATGACATTGGCCCCCGCTTCGGGTGCACCCGGCACGTCATCCAAGGTAAACACACGGCCGCCAAGCCGGTCTCGAGCCTCGATGATTTCGACTTGCAGACCCTCCCGCTGTAAAGCTAGGGCTGCACCCAGACCCGATAATCCGCCCCCGACGATGATCGCGTCGATGATCGGTCGGCGTTGTTGAGCGGCTGTTCGGGATGCGGGGGCGCCTGACGCTGCCACTCCAAGGGCACCCAACAGAATTTTGCGGCGTGTTGTCGTGATCATGCTGGTGTCTACGCTTCCGGCCGTCCGTGCTGACCATAGCACCTCCAATCTTCCTCTGGAGGGCGAGCGGACCTATGAATCAATAGTCAAAAAATATAATAAAAAATCAATTCAATCAGTAATTTATGAATCAACTTGTATTAATTCTATTATTCTATAGAATATATGGCGGATTTGATCATGTGATTCCATGAAACCCAAGAATACGGATAGCGAAAAATACCAGCTGCATAGGCGGGAAGCCGTGCGTGCAGCCGCGACCGTGTTTTCGGCGAATGGATTTCACGGCGCTAGCACCAGCGATATAGCCGAGCAGCTCGGTATCAAGCAGGGGAGCCTTTACTACTACTTCGCCTCGAAAGAAGAGGCGCTGGAAGAGGTTTGCCTCTATGGGCTCGAGACTTACACGAAGAATATGGACGTGATTGCCCACGACACCGGCCAACCCTTCGAGGCACGACTATTCGCGGTTGTCACGAATCACCTGACCAGCTATCGCGACAAAAGCGAGGCGCTCAAGGTACACAACAATGAGCGTTTATATCTACCGGAAGCCCGGCGCGTTCGCCTGAAGGCAATGGGTAGCAAATATCGCCGCCAGCTCGAAAGCGTTATTGAACATGGAATCGAGGAGGGCGCCGTTAGCGCAACCTTGGATGCTCATTTCGCCGCGCAGTCGGTTATCGGAATCTGTAACTCGCTCGGAGAGCATATCGTCCGGGAAACAGACGTTGACGTATTCGACCTCGTTCGGAAGTGTACGGGCCTTCTGTTGCACGGCATGTCGTCGGAGCAAGGGTCGGGCCGGCCGAATACTTCTTAGAAAAATTACCTCCAAGAAAAAGGATTGATAGATGGGTGCTTTTAAAGAGCCACACGGTGGCGAACTCAAGGAATTGTATCTGCCGGAGCGGCAGGCCGACGAAGAAAAGGTGAAAGCCAAAGACTATCCGTCCTGGGACCTAACCCCGCGTCAAATATGCGATCTGGACTTGCTGATGAACGGCGCATTTTCACCGCTCGAGGGTTTCCTTGGGCAGAGTGACTACGAAAGCGTTTGCGACAGCATGCGCCTGACGAGCGGTGTGCTTTGGCCCGTGCCGATCACGCTGGATGTCAGCGAAGCGTTCGCGGGCAACATAGAAGCGGGCAAGGTCATTGGCCTGCGCGACCAGGAGGGCGTATTACTGGCGACGCTGGAGGTCAGCGACATCTGGACGCCGGACCTGATGAGTGAGGCACAACGCGTCTACGGCTCTCAGGACGACAACCATCCCAGCGTGGCTTTTCTCAAGCATTCGTCGAACCCCGTTTATATCGGTGGCCGGATCCGTGGCGTTGAACCGCCGACCTACTATGACTTTAAACTCCTCCGCGATACGCCCTCCGAGCTACGTGGCCGCTTCCGCAAGCTGGGTTGGCGCAAGATCGTTGCGTTTCAGACCCGCAATCCGCTACACCGCGCCCACCAGGAATTGACCTTTCGGGCGGCGCGTGAAGCCGACGCGAACTTGCTCATACACCCGGTGGTCGGCATGACCAAGCCCGGCGATATCGATCATTTTACGCGCGTGCGCTGCTACGAACATGTTCTCAATCAATACCCCGAGCAGACGACTCAACTGAGTCTTCTTAACCTCGCCATGCGCATGGGTGGCCCCCGTGAAACCCTGTGGCACGCGATCATCCGCAAAAACTACGGTTGTACCCACTTCATCGTTGGTCGCGATCATGCCGGGCCCGGCAATGACAAAGACGGCAACCCGTTTTACGGCCCCTACGACGCCCAAGAGTTGTTCAAAGAGCATGAGGAAGAGCTCGACATCACGATGGTTCCGTTCAAGATGATGGTCTATGTCGAGAACAAGGCCGAGTACGTAGCGGCGGATGAGACCGAACCGACGGACAAGGTTTTGAATCTTTCCGGAACCGAGTTCCGCCGCCGGTTGCAGGAGGGCCTCGATATTCCCGAATGGTTCTCGTATCCGCGGGTGGTCGAGGAATTGCGGCGTGCCCACCCGCCGAAGCACCGGCAAGGCTTCACCGTATTTTTCACCGGCCTTTCCGGATCGGGGAAATCGACCGTCGCCAATGCATTGATGGTCAAGCTGCTGGAAGACGGGTCACGCCCCGTCACGTTGCTGGATGGGGATATTGTCCGCAAGCACCTGTCCAGCGAGTTGAATTTTTCGAAAGAGCACCGCGACCTAAATATCCAAAGGATCGGTTTCGTCGCCAGTGAAATTACGAAAAACGGTGGCATCGCGATTTGCGCGCCGATTGCGCCCTACGCGGGTGCCCGCAGATTGGTGAGAGATATGATTACCCCACAGGGCGGGTTCATGGAAACTTATGTATCGACCCCGATCGAGGTGTGCGAGCAACGCGACCGCAAGGGCCTTTATGCCATGGCTCGGGCCGGTAAGATCAAGGGATTTACCGGCATCGACGATCCTTATGAGGTTCCGGAGAATCCGGAGATCGCTATCGATACTTCGAAACTGTCCGCGGACCTTGCCGCGCACCGTATTCTGATTACACTCGAGAAGCTGGGCTATATTCGCTGACGGGAACCCATTGTCCCCACGCCTCTCCGGCTGCGGTACGAGCCCGGAAACTAACCGTAGCTTTCGAGCAGCAGGTTGGTTTCCGTTGCCGTGACGCCGTCGATGAGCCGGAGTGCGCCGACGACTTTGTTGAAGGCTGACAACGAATCCGTTTGTATTTCCGCGATGACATCCCAGCGGCCCGTCGTGTGGTGGACCGCAGCCACATTAGGGTTGCCGCGCAGGCTCGCGATGACGCCCGCCTCGCTTGCGCTATCCGCGCGGATGCTCATCAGCGCTCGGACCGCGGGTTCGGCCGCTTCGGAACCCATCCTGACGGTGTAGCCGAGAATAACGCCCGCGTTTTCCAGCCGGCGCATTCGATTCTGGACGGTGGCCCGGGACACGCCCAAGCGGCTCGCCAGTTCGACGACGGAAAGCCGGGCATTGTCCCGCAACAGAGCCAGTAAACCCTGATCTTTGGCGTCGAGCTTAAGCATGGTTATGATTGGCCGTCTGTATGCATATCGTTCATACTCACTGACATTAGGCAACAAAATCACTCAAAAATATACACATTGTGGTCTATTAACTAGCTTATAGTTCGCATTATATTAGCGATATGATAGTTCAGGGACAGCCCAATGACTCAATTCATCGACGTTCCCGCCCTATGTAGGCTGGTGAGCCAGGTCGGCGTCGCCGAATTCATAGCCGGCATGGCTGGGGCTATTCGTGAGGATTTCCTCCGCTGGGAGGAATTCGACAAGTCCGCGCGCACGGCGTCGCACAGCGACGTGGGGGTCATCGAGCTCATGCCCATCTCGGACTCGGAGCGCTACGGCTTCAAATATGTCAACGGCCATCCTTCGAATACTGAACGAGGTTTGCCGACCGTCATGGCGTTTGGTGCGCTCGCCGATGTCGCTACGGGCTATCCCACGTTCGTCGCGGAATTGACGGTGACCACAGCACTGCGAACCGCTGCGACGTCGGCCATAGCGGCCAGCGTCCTAGCCCGACCGAACGTCACTAGTATGGGGATGATCGGCTGCGGAGCGCAGAGTGAGTTTCAGGCCCTGGCGTTCCATCGGTTGTTGGGTGTCGAAACGATTCGCGCCTACGATATCGACCCTGGCGCGATGGCGAAGCTGCAGCGAAACTTGCAAGATATCCACGGCCCGCAGGTTTTCCTGGTCGATTCTCCGCAGCAAGCCGTGGCCGGTATGGACATCGTCACGACCTGTACGGCGGACAAGGCCTGGGCAACGATATTGACACCGGATATGGTAGAGCCCGGGATGCACATCAACGGCCTCGGGGGAGATTGTCCGGGTAAAACCGAGTTGCACTTAGACGTTCTCAAGAACGCCAAGGTATTCGTCGAGTACGAACCGCAAACCCGACTCGAAGGCGATATCCAACAATTACCCGGCACGCACCCGGTACATGAGTTGTGGCGAGTCCTTGCCGAACTTGAGCCTGGCCGCGATAGCGCTTCGCAGGTGACGGTATTCGATTCGGTAGGCTTTGCGCTCGAAGATTATTCTGCGCTTCGGTATTTACAGAAAGTTGCCGAGCAGTATGGCGAAGGAGAGACGATTGCGTTGATACCGGAACTGGCAGACCCTAAGGACTTGTTCGAACTCGTCATGGACTCTAGTGGCCGCGCACATGCTCGTAGGGTCGCCTAGCGTCGGTTGATCGAGGTTGAGCCATGAAGAAACCTATCCGTATCATTAATGTGCCGCTGGATTTGGGGGCCTCCCACCGGGGAACGGATGCGGGTCCGATCGCGTTTCGCATCGCGGGCCTGCGCGGTGCGATCGAACAACTCGGCTATCGGATTGCCGGGGAGACGGATATTCCGATTCCGAGCACCGAATCACGCCGGCCTGGTGACGCGCACGCGCGTTACAAGGCAGAAATACTTGTGGTCTGTGAACGGCTCGCCGTTGAGACGAAAGCCACGCTGGCGGCCGGCAGTATTCCGTTGGTGATTGGCGGCGATCACTCGATTGCCATGGGGACGGTGTCCGGGATTTCGGCTCATCTCGCCGATTCGGCTCAGAAATTGGGCCTGATTTGGTTCGATGCTCACGGCGACATGAATCTGCCCGCCACTTCGCCAAGCGGCAATGTTCACGGGATGCCGCTCGCGCACTTGATCGGTCATGGTGACGCCCAACTGGCGAGCATCTGCGGGCTGAATCCCGCGGTCGATCCCCGTAATGTTGCCTTGATCGGTATTCGGGATATTGATCGCGCCGAACGCGAATTTATCAGCCAATCGGGGGTTGCCGCATTCACGATGCGTGACATCGATGAATTGGGTATGAGCGAGGTTTCGCGGCGGGCGCTCGAGATCGTGAACACGGGTACGGGCGGATTCCATGTCAGCTTCGACCTCGACGGCTGCGATCCCCAGGTCATCCCGGGCACGGGTACGGCGGTTCCCGGCGGTGTCAGCTATCGAGAAGCGCATTTGCTGTTGGAGGATTGCGCCAGCGATGGCCGCATGCTGGCCATGGAAGTTGTCGAATTAAACCCGTTTTTGGACCTGGCGAACGTTTCCGCTGAGCGGGCCGTCGCCCTCGTGCAAAGCGCATTCGGTAGAAGCATTCTTTAGCAGCCATGACGTTGGTCCCATGTTGCCTCCACCACGTAGCAAGCGGGCCAATCGGTCGCCCTAGAACGTGAACCATTACCAGGCAGAAACGGGTGCGCCGGCCTATCCTGGGAAGCTAGTCGCTAACCGGGCCGCGTTATGCCCATCGCCAAGCTCAAGGATCAGATCGCCCGCCTCAAGACGCCCGCTGACGAACCGCCGACCCCCGACGAACGGGATGAGGCGATCGAGCGGCTAGAACGAGCGCTGGACGAAGCACAAGACGACGCCGCCGCGTTGCGGGCCACCGTAGACGAGCTACGTTTTAGGAACGACACTTTAGAAAAGAGTTATTCGACGCAACTCGCCGACGCCCGCGAACGTTTCGAGGCCGCGGAAGCGGCTCTCGCCGAGCTGCAAGCCCGCTTGGATGAGTTGGGTGGCGGCGAAGATCTCTTAGAGGTGATTGCCGCCGCGCGCGCGGATCTGGAACGAATCACCGGCGAGCGGGATCGGTTGCGCGAGCGAATCCGCGAACCCGCGAGCGGCCGGCGGCCGGCACGCGAGGAGTCCATCGACTCGGGTGCAGACCTCGAAGGCTATTCCATCGACGAGCTGTTAGAGGACGCCATTTGGGCACGGGAGCAAGCGCGGATTGATAAGCAGAAGGGGCATACGCCGGCGGTGACCGCGGAGGACCCACCGCCAGAGGATATGGTGCCTCCGGACCTGGTATTCCCGCGTAAAACGGAGGAATGATCCGCCGATCCTGATTGCGTTTGCGCTCGAAAATCCGCTCAGTTGACGCACCTTGCTGGCTACGGGCACGGCCAGCCTCGCAACAGCAGCGTCAATGGCGGGTTGGTTTGAGGATTCGACCGGCTAAAGCCCGTCCCCCTCGGCAATGACTTTACGCATTGTCTGCGTTCCGGCCTGATTAGGCTGCCTCGTAAGCGGCCCTATAGCCGTCAAGCAGCAGATGATGCTTGTCTGGTTTGCCTAGGCGCGCCCTAAAGCCAGCGGGTTTGATCGCAAGCAAATCACAATCCAAATCGCCGATGACTTGCTCGGCCGTGGAACCGATCACCCAATCGCGAACGCGGCCGCGCGATATCGCCCCCATGACAATGAGGTCTGCGAAGGTTTCTGCGATCGCCTGCAGGATCGTTTCCGCGGGCCGGCCATGGCGAAGGAGCATCGTACCTGGATCCAGTTCATGCGCCCTGGCGACTTCGAGAAGCTCTTTTTCTATGGATTCCTGCATGGATTTTTCGGTTAGATCGATGGGGAGGATCTCGCCTTCTACCGGAAACTCGGCTTCTCCGGCGATGGGTCGGTAGGCATGCAGTATCCGTAGGCTGGCGCCGAACGTATGGCTCATTAGCTTGCCGGTTTCGATAATCTCTGCATCCAATGCTGCCGTTGTTTCGTTGCCGTGCATGGGATCGATGGCGGCTAGGACGCTGTTGTAAGGATTCATGCCGCTAGTCCGCACCAGCAAACACGGAGCGGGGCAGTTGGCCAGTGTTTGCCAATCCGTCTGGCTGAGAATCGACTGCTTGCCGGCGCTACTCACTCTGCCGAAACTGCCGAACAACACTAAGCCGTAACCCCCATCAGCCACCGTCCTGGCCAGTGACTCGTGGGCCGGGTAATCCCATGCCACACTGTAGCTGCAATCGATACCTTGCTGCGCGACCCGGTCAGCCAACACCGCCATGTTGTCGAGATGCTTCTCGACCAGAATCGCTATCATCCGTTCGCGATCCTCCTCGTTCTTGACGGCTTGGCCAGCGAGTTGGCTGTTATAGGCGACCGAGTAAAGATGTACATCGGCGCCGAAATCCTTTGCCAATGAGCAGGTCCGCCGCAGTACCGGATGCTCCGAACCCGCGGGTTCGTCAATCAGGGCTAGCAGTTTGCGGGGCTTCATGTCCTGTCCTCCGAGTCCCGAGTCGCCTGGACAGGCTATGCTCGGCCGGCGCCGGCGCCAATCCGCAGAAACCCGTCCTGTTCTCCGTACTATTGCGTATTGGCGTCGTTAGCTGGCGGCTCGATGATAGATTCGTCGTAGAGTGCATCGTCAGATCTTGGCGTTATTGGGGCCCGTGTGTATCGATTGGAGTTTTCGCTATGAGACAGCCTGTTGTCATGCCGACGGATTTTTCAGCGCGCTCCGCCGGGGCGCTCGAATGGGCTCGCAAGATGGCCGACGCGTTAGAGGCCCCCTTGCATTGCGTATATGTTGCGCCGGAACCGCGGCTGTACTCGAGCCTGGACGTAGCCAGTAACCTGACCGTCAGCAAGGAGGAATTGAAACAGCTCGCCGGCAAAGAGATGCAGCAGTTCGCAACCGATTATCGGCTAGGGGGCACCGAAAAAACGGTCGTGCTCCAAGGAACCCCGTTCGTTGAGATCATTCGCTATGCCCGGGAACAAAATGCGGCGGTGATCGTCATTAGTACCCACGGCTACAGCGGACTGAAGCACATGTTGCTGGGCAGCACCACCGAATCGGTGGTTCGCAAAGCCACCTGTCCCGTATTGTCCGTACCTTCGCCCGACGTGTGGTTCGAGTTACCCTAGGCTGCCAACCGGCATCGCTCGAATACCTCGTGGCGCAATCTATTTAGCACTCTCACACATATAGCCAGGAAAACAGTTTTCGTAATTCTTGTTCTCCCACGGGTTCGACGTTGGAGGCGATGATCAGCTTTTGCGTTTCATCCGACCAACAGCAATAGACCGGCTTTTCGTTCCTGAGCATGTCTATATAGTCATGCAAAGAGGAGCGGGGACAGTGCGCGGTCACGACGCCCGAATCGTGCCGCCTAGGCGGTTCGGTTGCTTCTCCGATATCGTGAAACAGAAGCATCGCCAGCAGTGAGTCATCTTCGTCGTAGAGGTAGAGTACGCCGGATTCTGTACTGCCTTTTTTGCCGGGCTCTTGCAGCAGTTCGTATTGATAACGCTTTACCTGTGAGTTGTCAGCACCCATGTCTGCCCTCGCTGTTGGCGTACGTAGGCACGGTATGCAAACCAAGCCCGCTGGCCTATCCGTACTATCCGAGACGAATCGCTGCTTGAACCTGCGGGGGTGCAGGCGCGGTGGGGGAAAACCATAGGTGATTGCCGAAACGGGGCGAGAATGTAATGCCTCGCTGGAGGTTTGCGCTCATTCTCGTGCGCGCCGAATCTGAAAGATGTGTAAAAACAATGACCTATGGGAGTTACCAATTGATACAGCCGGGCAGGTGTGGTTGGGTTTATCATTTGCCCAACGCAATCGAACGGTGGGCTTGGGTATTAAGTCCAGCCGCCGCAATTAACTCGGGGTACGGATAATGAAAACTCGCTCAAGTGCAATGGGACGGCCGCACGGATGGCTATTCGGCTTCGCGGTTGTCGCACTGTTCATTGCCGAGGCCGATGCCGGTAGTGCCGGTAGCCGGCAGGTCAGCGCCGAAGGCCGCCGCGCCATCAGCCCGGAAATCGCCGTTGGCAACGACGGCGCGATCAACGTCATTTGGCTCGATAAAGGCTTGACCGCGAATAGGTCGGCGCCGAAAAAGCGCAAACCCGGTGAACACAGCCACCGCTCCGCCACCAATCTGTATTTCTCGCGTTCAGAGGATCGAGGCAAGACCTGGTCAGTACCCTCGCGCGTCAATCCGACGGATGGCGAGGTGTGGGGGTTCGCCGTCAGCAAACCGCGTATCAACGTCGGACCGACGGGAACCATCCACGTGTTTTACCCCGCCAACGACAAGTCGCCGAAAACGGGGCTCGACGTGGTGAGCGCGCGGCACACGCGTTCAACCGACGGCGGTAAGAGCTTTTCCACGCCCACCGTTTTGAACCGCCCGGCCGAGAAGGACCGCAGCGAATTGCTCGGCGAAGGCCTGGCCATGACCAACTCGTTCGGCACCATGGGTGTCGCGCCCGATGGCACGGTCATCGCTGCATGGCAAGACGTGGCCGATATGGCGGACAGCACCAAGGGCGCGAATGGCGCGGTCGCGATCTCCCGGGATGACGGGATAACTTTCGAATCCGAACGCATCGCCCTGCCAGGCAATGCCGTCTGCCCCTGCTGCCAGTTCACGATCGCATTCGGCAACGACCTGACCTACATGGGCTATAGAAAGATCTATGCCGACGGGCGCGACAGTACCGTTGCACGGTGGTCCGACGCTGGCCGAAAATTCGACGGCGAAGGTCGCCTGGACCTCGCGCCCTGGGACATTAACGGCTGCCCGCTAAAGCCGACGGAGCTCGCGATCGATGGGGATAACGTCTACGCGGCAACCTATACGGCGGGCGAGAAGGTTCCCGCGCTGTATTTCAGCCGGTCCGTCGACGGTGGCCGCACCTTCGCGGGTAAACGCCAGGTACACCCGGGAGCGGCGTACTCCGACGCCCCGGAGCTGACGGTGGACGGCAACGGTGCCATCCGCCTGGTCTGGCATGCCAAGGTCGACGGTCCGCGTGGCCTATTCACTGCCGTGTCGGTCGACGGGGGTGAAACCTTGTCCAGCCCGACGCGCATCGGTGCGCCGCCAGGCACGGCCGCGTTTCCGGCGACCGACGTCGCGCCCGACGGCACCGTCTACGTCGTCTGGCAACAACACAACGAAGAAGTATTCATCGCGGCGCTGCCGGCGCCTTCGACGGTGACGGCGCGGAGATAAACGGGTGGTGCCCACGGTGAGGAACCGGCTGAATCGGTCGGCGGGGTTGCTGGCGCTGTTATTGCTCGCTGCCCGCGCGCTGGCGGAGCCTTCCGTGACGTTGATCGAGGCGGGGGAACTCGCGGCCGAGCTCGAGGCGCGTAAGGGCCGGGTGGTCCTCGTCAACTTTTGGGCAACCTGGTGCCGCCCCTGCCTCGATGAAATACCCGATCTCATGGCTTTGGAAGCCGAACTGGCCGAGCAGGGGTTCGATCTCGTGGCCGTATCCCTGGACGATGCCTGGGAGCTCGAGGGCACCATTAAGCCGTTCCTGGCCAAATGGTTTCCCGCCTTCTCGACCTACGTTTCCGCCGAGCGTGACATGGACTCGATCGTGAGCGTCATCGATCCGGCTTGGAACGAAGTGTTGCCGACGAGCTACGTCCTCGCGCGGGATGGGACCATCGCGGTACGAATCCAAGGGGGCAGTTCCGCCGAGGAATTTGCGGCGGCCATTCGGCCCGTACTCTGAAAATCGCTCGCGTCATTGGCTGGGGACTGTTCGCCGTCCTCGTCGCCGTTGCCTTGTTACTGTTCGCCTGGTACCAAATAGACGGCCAGCCGCTGGCGGTGGCCGACGAGTATGTGCAAGGTCCTGGCTTCGAGAGCCGGCGGGACGATAACGGCGATTGGTGGTTCTTGCCGGCCAAGCCTAACGGTAGTGGCCTCGTGATCTTGCACGGGGCCCTGTTCAAACCCAAGAGCTATACTAACAGCGCGGCCTTTTTTGCCAGCCGCGGGTTTAAGGTGTCGGTGCCCTCCGGCACGCTGCGGTTGTCCATACTTTCAGCCTCGCGAATCGCCACGCAGCTTTCCTCGATGGCGGAGCAGCGTTGGTACCTGATTGGCCATTCCATGGGCGGGTTTACGGCGCTGACCGTCACCACGGAAACCCAAGCCGACATCATCGCGGCGGCGATATGGGCCGGCAGCATGCCTGAGGATTTCTCCGCCCTGAAGTTGCCGGTGATGTTCGTGGCGGGCACCAATGACGGATTGCTGCCGCCGGAGCGGTATGCCGAGGTAAAGGGGCGCTTGCCGGAACACACGATTCATGAAGTCATCGATGGGGCGAACCACAAGAATTTTGCGCTTTATTCGCATCAGTTCTTCGACGCGGAGGCGACCCTGCCGCACCTGCAGCAAATCAGCCGGGCGAATACTTTAACGCTACGTTTTTTCCGGCGGTATCCGGCCG
>JAHEKG010000086.1 GCA_024638475.1 Rhodospirillales bacterium
GTTGTTCCTGGGCGAGTCCGCGGATTATTGCGGGGCGTTGGAATTCGCGGGTTTGGGCGTCACCGCCGCCGTCTACGCGCAGCATCGACCCCCATTGACCCGATTACGCGCCAACGAATTAGCCGCCGCGCTGCCGCCGCGGCGCCGATCCAGCCACAAGGGCGACCACGGCAGCCTGCTATTGCTGGGCGGAGGGCTCGGGATGCCGGGCGCCATTCGCTTGGCGGCGGAAGCGGCCCTGCGAGTCGGCGCCGGCCTCGTGCGGGTGGCGACCCGTCCGGAGAACGTCGGCGCCGTGACCGCCGGGCGGCCCGAAGTGATTTGCCATGGCATCGACTCCCCGCGCCAGATGGAGGCGTTGATCGCGGCGAGCGACGCGATCGTCGTGGGGCCGGGGCTCGGCCTGTCCGATTGGGCGCAGGGGCTTTGGCGGGCGGCCCTGTCGAGCACCAAGCCCATGGTGATCGATGCCGACGGCCTCAACTTGCTGGCCGCCACGCCGCTGCCGGCCACAGACGCGGCGCGCATCCTCACGCCCCATCCCGGGGAGGCGGCCCGGTTGCTCAAGTGGTCCACTGCCGACATACAAGCGAATCGTTTGCGGGCGGTGAACACATTGTCCGAAGACTTTGATGCAATTACCGTTTTAAAAGGCGCGCGAACCTTGGTGGCTTGTCCCGGGGATGACCCGACCGCGGTTTGCGACCGCGGCAATCCCGGTATGGCCAGCGCCGGCATGGGCGACGTCTTGACGGGTGTGATCGGCGGCCTATTGGTGCAGCTCCGCGACCCCGTGGCGGCGGCCCGCCTGGGGGTTTTGCTCCATGCCTTGGCGGGCGATAGCGCGGCGGGCGACGGCGAGCGGGGGACCCTGGCCGGCGATCTCATGCCCCACCTCCGGCAATGGGTGAATCCCTGAACCGCTTTTTTGCCGACCCCGCGGCGTTGACGGCGGCGGCGGCGGAAACTGCCCAGCAGTGGGTCGAGGCCGGACGCTCGAGTCTGAGCGTCGGTTTGGCGGGCGACCTCGGCGCCGGCAAGACCACCTGGGCCCGCGGGATGCTGCAGGGGCTGGGTCATCGCGGGCGAGTGCCGTCGCCCACGTTTACCTTGGTCGAGCCCTACCATCTGGCGGGGCTGACTATTCTGCACATCGACCTGTACCGCTTGACCGACGCCGAGCGGGAATTGGATGCCCTGGGCCTGCGTGACGCCATGGGCGCTGCGGATACCTGGGTGTTGCTGGAATGGCCGGAACGCTGGCCAGGCTTTGCCGGCCTCGCCGACATCCAGGTGTCGCTGGCCATGGAGGCTGACGGACGGCGGGTGGTCATCGCCGAGCGAACGTGAATACTAAGTTGAGCTTAGTTTCATATCTTCATATTAATCCTGAAGAAATCTTGATAATGACCCGCCATTTGAGTCAACATAAGCCCCTCAATGGGGAGGACCGGGTTGGCATCGATCGAAACCAAGCTCATGACCCAGTTGTGCCGCGGCCTCGTTGCGCTGACGCTCATGTTGGCGGGCACCGCTGCTGTTGGGGCGGAGGTCAAGGGTCTGCGTATTTGGTCGGGCCCGGAATCGACCCGTCTCGTGCTGGACCTGTCCCAAGGTACCGACCATCGCGTGTTTACCCTCAAGAATCCCAATCGCGTCGTCGTCGATTTGACGAACACCACTTTGGCCGCGAAGGCGTTGCAGTCCGAGGCCAGGGGCTACGTCACCAGCGTTCGCAGCGGCCCCCGCTCTGGGGGTGATTTGCGCGTTGTTTTCGAGATAAAACAAAGAGTTAAGCCACAAAGCTTTGCCCTTCCTCCGAATGATACCTATGGGCATCGGCTGGTTATCGACCTGAAGCCCCCCGGATCTGCCAATCGGGTCGTCAAAAGGGTCGCCGACACGACGTCAGCGCAGGGACGGCCATTGGTGATTGCGATCGATCCCGGACATGGTGGGGAGGATCCCGGTGCCACGGGTCGGCGCGGGGTGCGCGAAAAGGACGTCGTGCTCGGGATCGGACAAAAACTCGCCAACGTGATCAACGCCGAGCCGGGCATGCGGGCCGAATTGATTCGCTCGGGCGACTATTTCATGCCGCTCCGTTCGCGCATGGAGAAAGCGCGCAGCGCCAAGGCCGATTTGTTTATTTCTATTCACGCGGACGCGTTTCGCACCAGCGAAGCGCGGGGCGCCACGGTGTACGTCTTGTCCGAAAAGGGGGCCGGCGACGAGCGGTCCCGCCGTTTGGCCGAGCGCGAGAATGCCTCGGATCTGGTGGGCGGCGTTTCCCTGAAAGACAAGGATCAATTATTGGCGAAGGTGTTGTTGGATCTTTCCCAGAATGCGGCCCTCAATGCGAGTATGACCGCCGGGGACCACGTCATTCGCGCCCTGCGCAACGTCACTCGGGTGCGCAGGCAACGTGTGCAGCAAGCGCCTTTTTTGGTCCTCAAATCGCCGGACATCCCCTCGCTGCTGATCGAGACGGGTTATATTTCTAATCCGCAACAGGAATCCGAACTGGCGAGCACAAGCCATCAAGCCAAGCTGGCGAGGGCGATTCACCGAGGCATCAAAGATTATTTCTATGCCAACCCGCCCCCCGGTACCTATGTGGCCCAGGCGGCCGAGCGCCAGCGCAAACCTGTGCGACACGTCATCGCCCGCGGCGACACGTTGTCCGACATCGCGGCTCGATACGGAGTCCGCGTGACCCATATCAAAAGCGTCAACCGGCTGCGCAGCGATCGCATCGTCATCGGCCAGGTCCTCACCATTCCGCGCATTTAACGGGGACATTCCCCTTTGTTACATTTTAATAATGGGGAATGTCCCCATTTTTAGGCGGACCCCTTTGTTTGGAGCGAATTAATCCTACAATGGGGCATGCCCATCCGTGTTCTTGCCGACCCGCTCATCGATCAGATCGCCGCCGGCGAAGTGGTGGAGCGGCCCGCGTCCGTTATCAAAGAGCTGGTCGAAAACAGTCTAGACGCGGGCGCAAAACACGTGACCGTGGAGTTGGAGCGCGGCGGCATCACCCTCATGCGGGTCCGCGACGACGGCTGTGGTATTGCGGCCAGTGAGTTGCCATTGGCAGTGGCGCGGCATGCTACCAGCAAGATTGGCACGCTCGCGGACCTGGAGGCGGTGCTGAGTTTCGGCTTTCGCGGCGAAGCGTTGCCGAGCATCGGTTCCGTGTCGCGCCTCAGCATTACATCGAAATCGGCCGGCGATGAAACCGCGACAGAGCTCCGGTTGAGAGGCGGTGACGACGAAGGCGTGCGCCCAGCCAGCCATCCGCTGGGGACCACCGTGGAAGTCGCGGACCTGTTTTTCAATACACCGGCGCGGCGCAAGTTCTTACGCACCGAGCGTACCGAATACGGGCACATCGACCGCACCTTGCGCAGCCTGGCATTGAGCGTCTTCGACGTGGGCTTCGAGTTGATCCACAACCGCCGCAGTGTGTTTCGCTTAGCGCCAGCTTACGATCGGCACGCGCAGGAACAACGCCTGGCGCAGCTGTGTGGCGAAGAATTTCTTGCCCACGCGCGGTATTTCGATCGCCAAGCCGGCGCCCTGCGTCTTTGGGGTTGGGTCGCCCAGCCGACGTTCTCCCGGGCCCAGGCGGATCTGCAATATAGTTACGTGAACGGGCGCCTGGTGCGCGACAAGCTCATTCGCCACGGTGTGCGCCACGCATACCGAGATGTGCTCTATCACGGCCGGCAGCCCGCGTTCGTCGTGTTTCTCGAGTTGCCGCCGACGGCCGTCGACGTTAATGCCCACCCCGCCAAAGCCGAAGTGCGTTTTCGGGACGGGCGTTCGATTCACGATTTTCTGTTTCGCACGATAGAAAACGTGTTGGCGAGCGGGGTCATGCCGCAGGCCGGCGATGCGCCCGCCGATGCTACCCGGCAAACCCCCGTGAACTGGATGAGCGAGCGCGCGCAAAACGCATTGGGGCTGGGGCCGGCGGGCGTCCGTGAATTGACGGCGCACTTTGGGACCTTGGCGCGGCCGGTCGAGCACGCGCTCGGCGGTAACGGTCAGGAATCAGACGCCGCTACTCCGCCAATGGGCTATGCCTTGGCACAGTTATTGGGCGCCTATGTGTTGGCGCAAGATCCCGAAGGCTTGATCATCGTCGATATGCATGCGGCGCACGAGCGGATCACCTATGAGCGCTTGAAACTGGCGTACGAGGCTGACGGAATCGTGACCCAACCGCTGTTAGTGCCCGAGGCGGTGGCCGTGAGCGAACTCGAAGCGGACATCGCCGAGCAACATGCCGACGCATTGTTACGCTTGGGGCTTGAAGTCGAGCGGCGTAGCGCAACGACCGTGGTGGTGCGCTCCATGCCGGCGCTGCTTGCGGGCGCAGATGCCGCGGCGTTATTAAGGGACATGTTGGCCGACTTGAATTCAGAGCAGGGCGCGGCGCGTATCGAGCGCGAATTGAACGAAACTCTGTCGACAATGGCCTGTCATGGTTCGGTGCGCGCCAATCGGTCGTTGTCGGTGGATGAAATGAATGCGCTGTTACGCGAGATGGAACAGACCGAACGCGCCGATCAGTGTAATCACGGGCGTCCCACTTGGACGCGGTTGTCTCTGAAGGAATTGGATCGGCTGTTTCTGCGGGGGCGTTGATGGCGCAGCCGCTGGCACTCGCCGTTACCGGCCCGACCGCCTCGGGCAAGACCGCCGCCGCCCTCGCAATTGCCGCGCAGACACCCGTCGAAATCATCAGTGTCGATTCCGCGTTGGTATATCGGGGCATGGACATCGGTACCGCTAAGCCAACCGCGGCCGAGCGCGCCGCGGTGCCGCATCATCTCATCGATATTCTCGATCCGGTAGAGCCGTATTCCGCCGGGCAGTTCCTCCGAGATGCCCGGCGCATCGTCGCCGAGGTGTTGGGCCGTGGCCGTGTGCCGCTGTTCGTGGGGGGCACCATGCTGTACTTGCGCGTGCTGCGCGAAGGCATTGGCCAACTACCTGATGCAGATCCTCAACTGAGGGCGTGGCTCGACGCGCAGGGTAAGCGACTCGGTTGGCCGGCCTTGCATGCGCGCTTGGCCGAACTAGACCCGCCGGCCGCCGCCAGAATCGGCCAGCGCGACAGTCAGCGCATCCAACGTGCCTTGGAGGTGTACTACATCACCGGGGATACGTTGAGCCAGCGTCAGGGGCAACACAGTGAGGCAGGTCTGGACGTGACGTTGAAAATTCTCGCTTTGTGGCCCGATGACCGGGCCACGCTCGGCGACAAGATTCAGGCGCGGTTCGACGCGATGGTGGCCGCGGGTTTTTTGGCGGAGGTTGAAACGTTGTTCGCGCGCGACGATTTAACGGCGGCCACACCGGCGATGCGCTGTGTCGGTTATCGTCAATTGTGGGCTCATCTCGCGGGTGAAATCGGCTGGGAAGAGGCGCGGGAAGCGGCCATTGTCGCGACCCGCCAGCTCGCCAAACGGCAAGTGACCTGGCTGCGGCGCATGGCGCTGGATTGCCGATTGGATTCGCTGGCGAGGCCCGCTGGGGTGGCTGTCAACGAAACGGCCGTTGCCTGGGCGCATTCACTGCTTGCCCAGGGCTAGCCGTGGCGCGGCCCTGTGTTAGAATAATTCTAATTCGGAGTGGTGGTTGTCGGAGGCCACCGGTCAATATGAGCTAAGAGTCGTCCATGCGGGACCGCTCGGATCTAATAACAACAACGAAAGAGCAAGGAGTCAGCGATGGCTAAGGGACAGTCCCTGCAGGATCCCTTTTTGAACCTACTGCGTAAAGAGAAGGTTCCGGTGTCCATCTATCTCGTCAACGGTATTAAGTTGCAAGGGCAGATCGATTCGTTTGATCAATTTGTGGTGCTGCTGAAGAATAGTGTCAACCAGATGGTCTACAAACATGCTATTTCTACGGTCGTGCCGGGCCGCAACGTGCGTTTGCCGGTCCCAGAAGACGAGATTGAAGAAGACTAAACTTGTGACCCGAGGGCAAGGAGCGCCCTTTGCTAGATAGGCCAGAAACGGGCGAACGCTCGTTGCTGCTACATTTCGGGCTAGGTCGTCGCTGCGATGACGACGAGATCCAGGAATTCAAGTCTCTCGCCGAGTCTGCGGGTGCCGCCGTCGTAGCCGAGGTGACTGCGCGTCGCCAGCAACCGGACCCGCGGTTGTTTGTGGGCAGCGGCAAGGCGGATGAATTGGCCGCCGTTCTCCACGACAGTTGCGCGGAGTTGCTGTTGGTCAACCAACCGCTGTCGGCCAGCCAAGAACGTAATTTAGAACGGCGCTTGCAAGTCCGCGTGTTGGACCGCAACGGACTCATCCTGGATATATTTGCGCAGCGAGCACGAAGCTTCGAAGGTAAGTTGCAGGTCGAGCTGGCGCAGTTAGACCACCTTTCCTCGCGCTTGGTGCGTGGTTGGAGTCACTTGGAGCGACAGAAGGGTGGTATCGGGTTACGCGGCCCGGGTGAGACCCAGCTCGAAACGGACCGGCGATTGTTGGGCAAACGCATCAAGCAGTTACGCGCGCGCTTGGCGAAAGTGGTCTCTCAGCGCGAGCAAGGGCGCAAAGTGAGGCGGCGCGCCGGTGTGCCGACGGTGGCCCTCGTCGGCTACACCAACGCCGGCAAATCCACCTTGTTTAATGCGCTTACGGGTGCCGGCACGTTGGTGGCAGACAAGCTGTTTGCCACGCTGGATCCGACGGTAAGGCGGCTACAGCTGACGGGTGGCTCGAAAGTCGTCCTCGCGGATACGGTGGGTTTCGTGCGGGATTTGCCCCACGAGCTGGTCGCGGCGTTCCGCTCGACGCTCACGGAGGCCCGCGAAGCCGCCTTGTTGCTGCATGTGATCGACGCCTCTGATCCCCACCATCAAGACCGCCAGCACCAGGTCGAGGCCGTGTTGGACAGTATTGGTGCCGGGCACCTGCCACGGCTCCACGTCTACAATAAGATTGATATACTCGGCCAGGCAGCGCGCGCTGAGGCCAATGGCAGTAGCGTGAGCCGAATATGGGCTTCAGCGACCACGGGCGAGGGTTTGGACCACATACTCACCGCTATCGCTGAACGTTGTGCCGGCGACCAGGTAAGGGGTCGGCTTCGTCTTGGGGCACACCACAGCCGCATGCGGGCGCGATTGTTCGCGCTGGATGCGGTGCGCCATGAAGAGACGGATCAGGAGGGGTGTTGGGTGTTGGATGTCGAAATGCCCGCCCGACGCTTCGAGGAATTGTGTGCTGCAGAAGGCGTCAATGCCGCGCAGCTCGAAAATCAGGTAGTGAACTAATGGGTTGGAACGATTCAGGCGATGACCGCAAAAAGAACCCCTGGCAGTCGAATGGGGACCAGGGGCCACCCGACTTAGACGCTGTCGTGCGGGATTTGCAGCGCAAACTTGGTGGCATATTCGGCGGCGGGCGGCGCAGAAGCACCGATCAAAGTGAGGGCGGCGGCGGCGGGGCGGCGATGGTGATATTCGCGGTCGTCGTCATTCTGCTGTGGGCTGCTTCGGGTTTCTACAAAGTCGACGAGCAGGAGCGTGGGGTGGTACTGCGGTTTGGCAAACTCCACACGCTTGCGCTACCTGGATTGCGTTGGCGCATCCCGTTTCCAGTGGATAAGGTTGAGCTGGTCAACGTCACCCAAACCGAACGCACGACCTATAAGGCGGCTATGCTCACGCAGGATGAGAACATTGTCGATGTAGAGCTGGTTATCCAATATCGCCGTGCCGATCCGGAGGCGTTTTTGTTCAATGTCCGCACGGCGGAAGAAACCCTGGACGACGTGATCCGCAGCGCCATTCGTGAAGTCATTGGCAAAAGCAACTTGGATTACATCATAACCGAGGGCAGGGCCGATGTTGCCCAGCGCACGAAGGAAATCATTCAGGCAACATTGGATACCTATGGTACGGGCATCCAGGTCTACGAAGTGAACCTGCAGGATGCCAATTTCCCCGGTCAGGTCGAGGCCAGTGTCCAGGATGCCATTAAGGCGCGCGAGGACTCCGAGCGAATGGTGCTCGAGGCTCAAGCCTATTCCAACGACATTATTCCAAGAGCCCAGGGTGCTGCGTCACGGCAGATCGAAGACTCCAAAGCCTACAAGGCCCGCGTCATCGCCGATGCCCAGGGTGAGTCGAGCCGTTTCGACCAGATACGAACGGAATACGAGCGCGCACCGGATGTCACCCGCGAGCGCATTTACCTGGAAACGATGGAAGCCATTTATGGCAGTTCCACCAAGGTCCTGATGGATACCAAGGGCGACGGCAGCCTGATTTACTTGCCGCTGGATAAGCTGATGGAAAACCGACCCCGGTCGGATTCGGCGAATCGGCAGACGGCGGCGATGGATCCCAACGGCCCTCAGGAAAGCCAGCGGTCTTTGGATGACCGTGCAGCTCGGCGCACGCGGTAGGAGATTCACATGAGCTCAAAAGCAAACGTAGGATTAATCGTTATCGTGTTGATAGGCGTTTTGGCCGGCATGTCCTTGTTCACCGTAGACGAGCGGGAGTTCGCGCTCAAGCTCAAGTTCGGTGAAATCGTTCGCGCCGACTATCAGCCGGGGTTGCACTGGAAGTGGCCGATTGCCGAGACGGTACTGAAGTTTCCCGATCGAATACTCACCTACGATAGTGCCAAGGAAAAATTCCTCACTGGCGAAAAGAAGAATCTGCTCGTGGACTACTATGTCACTTATCGCGTGACCGATCCCGCGGAATATTATCGCGCCACGGGTGGGCAGGAAGTCATTGCTGAAGAACGCCTCACTGCGATCATCAAAGAGGGCATCAAGGCGCAGTTTAGTCGCCGCACGGTGACCGAAGTCGTCTCCGCGGAACGCGCGGAGTTCATGGCCGCGACGTTGGACCAAGCGCGGCTGGCGGCGCGAGAACTGGGTATCGACGTGGTGGACGTGCGCGTCAAGCGGGTCGATTTGTCCGAAGAGGTTAGCGACTCCGTGTTCAGCCGCATGCGCCAGGAGCGTAAGCGCGTCGCCAATCAACTGCGCGCCGAGGGGGCCGGCGAGGCGGAGCGAGTGCGAGCGGATGCCGATCGGCAACGCACGGTGATTTTGGCCGAGGCCTATCGCGAAGCGGAAACAACCAAGGGCGAGGGCGATGCCACGGCTGCCGATATCTATGCAACCGCGTACAACAAGAACCGCGAGTTTTACGCCTTCTACCGCAGCATGGAGGCCTACCGCCAGTCCATGGGCAAGGACCAAGACGTGTTGATCCTGAGGCCTGACAGCGAGTTCTTCCGCTTCTTGACTCAAAAGCAGGGCGACCGTCCCTAGCACACTATCGCGGTAACGCAACGTTAAAAGGATGGCTTCATAACCGTGGCCTGGTCAGATCTGCTCGCCGCATTCGCCCTTTATTTGGTGCTCGAGGGCCTGATTCCATTCGCCAGCCCAGCGGGTTGGCGTAATGCGCTGGCTAGTCTGGCTCGATTGAATGATGGGCAATTACGCACGTTCGGTCTGGGCATTATCATTGTTGGCCTCGTGTTGCTTTTCTTGGTGAGGGGTTGAGTGTGGCACGCAATGTCGTCGTAGTGGGGACTCAGTGGGGCGACGAGGGTAAGGGCAAGATCGTCGACCTGCTGACGGACCGGGCGCAGGCGGTGGTTCGTTTTCAGGGCGGGCACAATGCCGGCCATACGCTCGTAATCGATGGTGAGAAAACCGTCCTGCATCTGATTCCTTCAGGGATTCTTCGCGAAGGTGTGCGTTGCCTCATCGGTAATGGCGTCGTTGTTTCGGCCGCCGATTTGGTGGCGGAAATGGACGGACTCATTGCTCGCGGTATTCCGGTCGCGGAGCGTCTTACTATCTCAGCGGCTTGCCCGCTTATCTTGCCCAGTCACGTGGCATTGGACCTGGCCCGTGAGAAAAAACGCGGTGGTTCTGCGATCGGTACAACCGGGCGAGGCATCGGGCCCGCCTATGAGGACAAGGTCGCGCGCCGGGCGCTGCGCATTTCGGACTTGTTTGATCCCGCTGGACTGCAAGCGAAGCTGGAAACGTTGTTGGACTTGCATAACTTCTTGCTGACCCGTTACTACGCGGAGCCCGCGGCGGAACTGCAGGCTCAGTTGGACAACACCCTTGGGTTTGCGGAGCGTATTTGTCCCTTGGTCGCCGACGTCGTGCAGGAGTTGAAGCAACTTCAAGAGGCGGGCGCCAACATCTTGTTCGAGGGTGCCCAGGGCACCTTGCTGGACATCGACCTCGGCACTTATCCATACGTGACTTCGTCGAATACTTCCGCCGGCGGCGCGTCAACAGGCAGCGGGCTTGGGCCCCGAGGCATCGATTATGTTCTCGGTATCGTCAAGGCCTACACCACGCGCGTCGGCGCAGGGCCGTTTCCCACGGAATTATTTGACGACATGGGTAAACATTTGGCGAAGGTGGGTGCGGAGTTTGGCGCCACCACCGGCCGGCCTCGGCGGTGTGGCTGGTTCGACGCGGTGTCGCTGCGGCGCGCGGTGTTCTCAAATAGTATCTCCGGCCTGTGCGTCACAAAATTAGATGTGCTCGATGGCTTGGAAGAAATCAAGATCTGTGTGGCCTACGAACTGGACGGGAAACGGCTCTCGACGCCGCCGTTAATCATGGATCGTTTCGCAGAATGCGAGCCGATCTACGAATCGATGCCGGGCTGGCAGCAGTCCACCGTTGGCATTACCGATTTCAACCGCCTCCCTCAGGCGGCGAAGAATTACCTGCAGCGTATCGAGACCATCCTCGAAACCCCGGTGGCGATGGTGTCCACGGGTCCCGCGCGGGATGAAAACATTATCGTTCACCATCCCTTCGACGCCTAAATACGAAATGGGGACATTCCCCGTTTCGTTTAGTCGAGCAGGAGGCGTTCCCCGTAGGTGGGCATGGCCGTGTCCCAGGCCAGCGCGCGGTGTGAGGTGCCGCCGAGGACGTCGGCGTGGGCCATGTGCACGGGGTTGTGTCGGTTGAGTCCGCCCGCGCCAAGCGCTTCGACAAGCCGGCCCGTCGCCTGTCTGCTGAGTTTCGCGGTGTAGGCGCAATTGCGTTGCACCCGCGCCAATTCGAAGGCCGTGAGATCGCGATCCTGGTTGGCCACGGCTCGCAGGCTTGCGATGTCGCCGTAGTAGAGGGCCTTGGCCGCGTCCACCTCTGCGGCAGACTCCGATACCCGTAATTTCGTCGTGACCGTGTCCGCGATACGCGTGCTGGACATGATTTGGAAGCGATGCTTCATATTATCGACGAACCCCTCCACGCCGCCCTGGGCCATGCCGATTACGGGCGCCGCTACCGAATAGGCAAACACACCCAGAGTGGGAAGCCGGTAGGTTGCGCTGTCGTTGTATTCCACGCCGGGTGACGTGCGGGCGTTCATGTCGGCGACGCGAATCACCCGATGCGCGGGCAGGCGTAGGTTGTCGACGACGACATTGTTGCTGCCGGTACCACTCAGGCCCGGTGCTTGCCAGACGTCCCGGATCTTGAATTCGGAGCGATGCATCAATGCCATGCATTGATCCGTGCCGTCGTCCGTGAACAACGGTCCTACGACGATGGCCCACTCGCAATTGTCGATGCCACTGCAATACAGCCATTCACCTGTCGTGATGTAATCATCACCGGCGGGTTTCGTTCCCCCCTTTTCACAGGCGAACGCGGCTGCGACCAGCACGTCGGGTCCGTCTTGCCAAATCTCATCTTGCGCGGCGGGATGATATTTGCCCAGCCACCAATTGTGGCTGCCGAGGATGCCGGCCACCCAGCCCGTGGCGGGGCAGTAGCGGGCCAATTCCATGGAGATCGAAGTATGCGTGCCGAAGGGAAGCTCGTAACCACCAAAGCGC